>CP132901.1:0-300000 GCA_031446085.1 Arsenophonus sp. | reverse complement strand
TTAAAAAAATATTAAATTTGTTAAATAATTAAATTGATAAATATTATTAAAAATAGGAATATCAATAATGAATAAAATCATATTTTGTAAATTTTTTAAAAAAAATTCTGAACAATTAGATTTTCCTCCTTATCCTACAAAATTAGGGGAAAAAATATTTAATGAAATTTCTAAGCAAGCTTGGAAAAAATGGTTAAAAAAACAAACTGTTATCATTAATGAAAAAAAATTAAATACAACAAATACTCAAGATAAATCTATATTAGAAAGAGAGATGATTAATTTTTTATTTAAAAAAAATATAAAAAATTTTTAATTATTGAATAATTTTTTAGTTATATTATTTTTATATCAAATGAAAATAAAAAATATTTTTTATATTCATCTAATTATCATAGCAATTTATTGTAAAATAGCGAATTCTTTTAATAATCATAAAGATACTAATGCTTTTGAATTGTTGTTACAACAATATGCTAATAATGTTCAAAATATTTGGGGTAATGATGAAATATTAGTTATTGGTCCCAGTGATTATGTTGAATATACTGATCAATATAAAACTAGAAGTTACATGAATTTGTATTCTGGTAGAATTACTATTGAAACTATTTCTCAAATTAAACCAATAGAAAATATTAAAAAAGCATTAATAACTATATTATTAATGAGTAATAATTTTAAAAATTTAGATTCTAGTTTAAAAAAATTAAAAAATAAGAATAATATTTTTTTATTTGGAAAAGTTTTAGATAATACTAATCAATTAGTTCAATGGAAATGGAGAGCTCAGAAATTTGCTGAATTTATTTTAAAAAATAAATTAAAAAAACGTCAATCCGGATTAAACATTATTTGGTTTGTTACAATACAATTATCAGATATTACTTTAAATAAAAAGGCTAAAATTTTTCTCCCTTATGTTCAAAAAGCTGCAAAAAAATATTCTATAGATGTTCCATTAATATTAGCTATTATTCAAATAGAATCTAATTTTGATCCATATGCTATTAGTCGATCTCATGCTTTAGGATTAATGCAAATTATACCTAATACAGCTGGGAAAGATGTATTCGTTTATTTTCAAAGAAAAAAAAGTATACCAACAAAATCTTATTTATTAGATCCTCAAAATAATATTGATGTTGGTACTGCTTATTTATCATTATTACAAAATATTTATTTACATGAAATTAATAATGAGTTATCGAAAAGATATGTTATAATTGCTGCTTATAATGCCGGAGTAAATAATATTTTAAAATTATTTAATAAAGATATTAAAATATCTATTAATATTATTAATAGTATGCCACCTGATGATGTGTATCATATTTTGATTACAAAACATCCTAATATAAAGTTACGTAATTATTTAATTAAAGTAAACGATGCACATGAAAATTATAAAAATATTTTATTTAAAGTAAAAAATATGTAATATATATAATAAACTAGAAAAATAAAAAATATATGCCCGGATAGCTCAGTTGGTAGAGCAGAGGACTGAAAATCCTCGTGTCGGCGGTTCAATTCCGCCTCCGGGCAATTTTTTATATTTCATTAAAATTCACTAGTTTTTTTATAAAATATTTCTCCACTTTTTGTTTCAATAAGTTTTATTTCAATTAATTTTTTGTCATGATAGCTAAAAATTTCTAAACAAAGAACATATTTCGAATGAATATAACGAGCTAACATAATTTCTTTGGCACAACTAATTAAATTATCTTCTTTTAATAATCCTATTTTTTTATATGTTTCATTAATTTGTTCTGGAGATATTGTAATAATATTTTTCCTTTTTATTATATCACTTATCATGTTAGTAATATATTTATTTGGAATAAATATATTAGTATTATTTTTGATAGAATTAATTAACAAACTTTGATTTTCTTTAAAAGAAAATTCTTTTAGTAGTTCATTAATTAATGATAATATTATTTGGTTCCAATTAGTTTCTTTGTTAATTTTTTTTGAATTATTAAAAACATAATTTTTATAAGAAAAATTTTTATTTTTTAAAAGAGATGGATTTTTTATTTTTTGATTTGATGTACATGATAAAATACATAGGTTTATTAAAAATAATAATATAATTTTTTTCATATATTTTTTATGATTGATTGATATATTTTACATAAACAGTTAAAAACTATTTAATTGTTTTCCTCCAATTAAATGTATATGAATATGTGATATTTCCTGACCTGCATCTTTGTTACAGTTTAATATCAATCGATATCCACTAGAAGCAATATTTTTATTTTTTGCAATTTTAGTTGCAATATAAATCATATGACCTAATATTTTTATGTGTTTCTTTTTCATATGGTTTAATGTTGGAATTAAAATATTAGAAATAACAAGTATATGTATTGGTGCTTTTGGATTAATATCATTAAAAGCTGTAACAAGTTTATCTTGATATATAAGATTTGTTTTTGTTTTGTGTTGTATAATGTCATTGAAATTGTTTTTAAAATTCATTTTTTAATTCCTTAAAATAATCTAATTAATTTAGTTTTAATTTAAAAAGAGTACAAAAATTTTTTGTTGTTTCTTTTGCTAAATTATCAATATTAATTTTTTTTATATTTGCTAGTATTTTTGCTGTATGTATGATGTATGAAGGTTCATTTTCTTTTCCCCGATGAGGTACTGGTGTTAAATATGGAGAATCAGTTTCAATTAAGATACGATCCATAGGTATTGTTTTTGCAGTTTGTCTAATATTTTCTGCATTTTTAAATGTTAAAATACCAGAGAAAGATATATACAATCCTAAATCTAACATTTTTTTTGCTACATTTTTATTACTGTTAAAACAATGAATAATCCCCCCACATTCTTGTATCTTTTCATTTTTTAAAATATTTAACACATCTTTTTCTGATTTTCTCATATGAATAATGATCGGTTTTTTTAATTTTTTCCCAATAAAAATATGTTTAGAAAATATTTTTTGTTGCAATATTTTATTATTATTTTTTATATAGTAATCTAAACCAGTTTCTCCTAATGCAATAACTTTTTTTTTAGAAGCTAGAAATTCGAATTGATTAAATAAATCAATTTGATTTACATTTTGAGGGTGAATGCCGCAAGACATGAATATATTTTTATTTTGATTAATTTTTTTGTATATTTTTACATGTTCTTTTAAACTAGTTGATATTGATAATATATATTTTACTTTTTTTTTTTGTGCTTTATTAATAATGTGTTGTATATTTTGATATTTTCTATAATGATTTAGATCATTTAGATGACAGTGTGAATCTATAAAAAAATTTTTCATTTTATTTGTATTATCCTTTTAATTAAAGATTTTTTCTTGCCAATTTATTAATTGAGATACTAATTGAATTTTTTTATTAATATTAATCTTAGATTTTAATCTAAAATAGTATATATTCCATTCTTTAATTATTTCAAATAACATATCATTAGAATGTAGTAGATTTAATTGGTTAATTAAATCTAATTGATCTGTATTAATAATAAAATTTTCTATCTTCATTTTATTTTTTAATACATCTATTAAAATAGTAATTAACCAATATAATTTAATAGATATATTATTTTGATTGAATTCAGATAACCATAAAAGAAGATTTTTATTTATTAAACTGTTTCTTAATAAATAAAAAAATTTTTTTCTTTTTATCCAATTTTCTATATGTATTAAATTGAAAGCTAATTTTGGATTATTAATATGTAAATTTGAAATAATTTCTAATTCATTATTAGATAATTGAGATGTATATTTTTTCAACCATAAAATTAATGTTTCTTTTTTTGGAGAATCAATTGAAATACATATACAACGACTTTGAATAGTTTTAAGTATTTTATTTTTGTTATGAGTACTCAATAAAAAAATAATATTTTTTTTAGGTTCTTCTAATACTTTAAGTAATAAAGTCATAGATTCTATTGTCAAAAATTCTATATTTTTAATCCAAATTATTTTTCTATTTTGATAGGAAGAATAATATAGATGACTAATTATATTTCTTAGATTATTGATATCTATTTTGTTTATATATTTTCCACATTGGATTTTATAAAAATCTGGATGATTAGATTTTAAAATTAATTGACAGGCATGACAAGAAAAACAACTTTTTAGATTATTTGGATTCATACAAAATAATCTTTGACTAATTTTTTTTATTAATATATCAGTACCAAGTCCAATCTTAGTATTTATAAGCATCGAATAATTTTTTTTATTATTTAAATATCCTGATATAATTTGTCTATATGGATTACTAAGCCAAGGATACCAAATTATTTCTTGTTTTTTAATATATTTATCCAATTTAATAATATATTTTTAATATCTGTATTTACTTTTTTTAATGGTTGATTAGCATCAATTTTTATAATATTTTTTTCTTTTTTTGTTAGTTTTATGTAGAAATTATAAATTCTATAAAAAAAATTTATAGATTCTTTTTCGAAGATATCTATATTTTTGTTTATATTAATTCTTTTTAAACATAATTCAGGAGTAATATCAAGATATATTATGAGATCTGGACGTATTTTTTTTAAAACATGTTTTTTGAGATTCAGAATAAATCTTAAATCTATATTTCTTCCTGCTCCTTGATATGCTTGAGATGAAATTTCATTTCTGTCACTAATAATCCAATATCCTTTTTTTAAAAGAGGATTTATTACTTGTTCTACTAGTTGTGCTCGAGCAGCATACATCATAAATAGTTCAGCTTGAGCAACTATTTTTTCATTTTTTATTCCAAATTTTATTAAATTTCTTATTGTTTCGCCTAATTTTGTGCTTCCAGGTTCTCTAATACAATGAATAGATTTTATTCCAATTTTTTTTAGAATGTTATAAACTGTATTTGTTGCTGTTGTTTTTCCCGATTTTTCCATTCCTTCTAAGACTATATAACAATTTTTCATAGAATTATTAATTAATTTTTTATTTTTTTTTATTAAAAATAATAATAGTATATTTTTATACTTTTAAACAGTAAGGTAATAGAAAATTGAATAATTTTTTTGAATTATATTTCCATTTTTTTTTATATATAAAAATATTATTTATTGGTAATATCGGCATTAACGAATTAGTAATTATTACTTCATTTGCATAAAGTAAAATATTAGGTTTTGTTTTTACATAAAAAAGTTTATATTTTTTATTATTAGATAAAATTTCTATAATATGTTCTCTCATAACACCTGCAACACCAGAAATATTAACATATGGTGTATATACATTTTTTCCTTTTCTCCAAAATATGTTGCCTGAACAACATCCGATTAAATGACCATATGTATTTATTGTAATGACTTCATCTATTTTTTTATTTTCAATATCTTTTTTTATTAAAATTTGTTCTAATCTATTAAGGTGTTTGATCTCGGAAAGATGTTTATTGGCATTTATTAAAATATTACTAACTGCTAAATTTATTCCTTTTTTTTGTTGATCTAAATAAAAAAAAGGATATTTATTTAAAATAATAATAACAATAACTTTATTATTATTTTTAAAACTATACCCTATATTATTTTTTTTCCATGATCTAGTAATTATAACTTTAATTACACCCAATTTATTTTTATTTAGATTTGCTATTTTATTAATATCTATAATAATTTTTTGCCAATTCGGTTCTGGTAGATATAACTTTTTTACTCCATTTTGCAATCTACAAATATGCTTTAATAATAAAGCAGGTTTTTTTTTTACAACTCTAATTGTTGTAAAACATCCATCTCCAAAATGGATTGCTCTATTTTTTATGGAAATAAAATTATTAATTTTACCGTCAATAAAACATATCATTAATATATCTTAGCTATAATTTTAAAATGTATATTTTTTATTGATAATTATTTTAATAAAGGTAGAGTATCTCTCTACCTTTATTTTATTTGTACAAAAAATATAAATCTTTTAAAAAATTAAGATTTATTATCTTTTTTTATATTTTTATTAATATAATCAATCGCAGATTGTACTGTAGTGATTTTTTCTGCTTCTTCATCAGGAATTTCAATATTAAATTCTTCTTCTAATGCCATTACTAATTCAACAGTATCAAGAGAATCTGCTCCTAAATCCTCAACAAATGAAGCATTATTTCCAACTTCCTCTTTTGCAACGCCTAACTGTTCAGAAGTTATTTTTTTAACACGTTCTTCAATGGTACTCATACTATTATATTCCTATTAAAACTCATATTCATAATATTTTTATTATATAGATGAAGAAAAATAATCAAAGATTTTTATAAATATTTAAAATATAAATTAATTAATTTTAATTTTTTTTAAATGTTGCATTCATTTTAAATCATATACATACCGCCATTAACATGTAAATTAATACCTGTAATATAAGATGCTTGGTCAGAAGCTAAAAAAATTACAGAGTTTGCAACATCTTTTGTTTTTCCTAATCGTTTCATAGGAATTTTTTCTAATATTTTTTCTTTTTTGTTTTTTAACAAAGATATACTCATATCAGTTTCTATAAATCCTGGAGAAACAACATTTACAGTAATTCCTCTTGAAGCGACTTCTATTGCAAGAGATTTACTAAATCCAATTATTCCGGCTTTAGAAGCAGAATAATTTGTTTGACCTATATTTCCAGTCATACCAATCACTGAACCTATAGATATAATTCGACCATAACGTTTTTTTATCATTGAATGTATAATGTTTTTTGATATAGTAAAAATTGAATTTAAATTAATATCAATAACTTTATTCCAATCTTCTTTTTTCATTCTAATTATTAAATTGTCAGATATAATTCCTATATTATTAATTAATATATCAATATTTCCAAATTCCTGATGAATTTTATATAATATATCTTCAATTGATTGATGATTTGTTACATTTAGAAGATATCCTTTCCCATTATTTTGAAGATATTGATTAATAATTTCTACATTTTTTTTATTAGTAGCTGTTGCTGCAACTTTTGCTCCATATTTAACAAATAATTTTGCAATAGATTTACCAATTCCTCTACTAGCACCAGTAACTAACACTTTTTTTCCATTAAAGTTCATAACTATTATTCTCAATGAGTAATTGATGCAATTTTTAATGAGTTAATATCATTAATTGCAATAACATTAATTTTATTATTAATACGTTTTGTTAATTTTGTTAGTATTTTTCCAGGTCCAATTTCAATAAAATTTGAAATTTTACGTTTTGATAAAAATTGAATTATTTCTACCCAACGAACCGGACTATACATTTGTCTAACTAATGCATTTTTTATCTTATTAATACAAAATTCTATCTTGACGTCTACATTATTAACTATAGGTATTTTAGGATTGTGAAATTTTATTTTTTTTAATGCTTTTTCTAATTTTTTAGCAGCTGGTTTCATTAACATACAATGAGAAGGAACGCTGATAGATAATGGAATAATATACTTTGCTCCAGCATATTTACATAATAAAGCTGCTTTTTCTACATCTTTTTTATTTCCTGCAATTACTATTTGATTAGGTGCATTAAAATTAGCTGGGGATACTGTTTTATTTTTTGAAATGTCGTAGCATATTTTTGATACTGATTCATTATCTAATCCAATTATAGCATACATTCCTCCCTTCCCTTTTGGAAAAACTTTTTGCATAAGCTTGCCACGTAATTCAACTAATTTAATTGCTTCTTGAAAATCAAGAACTCCAGAACAAACTAATGCAGAATATTCACCTAAACTATGTCCAGCCATAAATTGAGGCATTTTTCCATTAATTTCTTGCCATATTCGAAATATTGAAACAGATGTCGATAAAACAATAGGTTGAGTTTTAGATGTTTTGTTTAATTCTGTTTCTGAAGCATTTTGTAAAAAATTCCATAAGTCATATCCTAAAATGTCTGAAGATTCTAAAAATGTTTTTTTAATAATAACAAATTTTTTAGCTAAATCTCCTAACATTCCAGACGATTGTGAACCTTGTCCTGGAAAAATCATTGCAAAGTTAGCCATTATATTTATTCCTATTTTATTTAAAATCGTATTAATGCAGAACCCCAAGTAAATCCACCACCAAAAGCTTCAAGTAATATCATATTTCCTCTTTTAATTCTTCCATCTCGAACTGCCTCATCAAATGCAGTTGGTATAGAGGCAGCTGATGTATTTCCATGTTTATCTAGAGTAATAATAACTTTATCCATCGGCATAGAAAGTTTTTTTGCAGTAGCTGTGATTATTCTTAAATTAGCTTGATGTGGTATAAACCAATCTAATTCTGATTTATCTAATTCATTTTTTTTTAAAGTTTCATCTACTATTTTAGCTAGTTTTGTTACTGCTATTTTGAATACTTCATTTCCTACCATTACAATATATGTTGGTTTTGATAATGTACTATGTTCTTGATGTTTTAAGGTTAATAAATTTCCATAATTACCATTAGCATACAAATGTGTTGATAAAATTCCAGGTTTTTCAGATGATCCAACCACAATAGCTCCAGCAGCATCTCCAAATAATATAAGAGTACTTCTATCATTAGGATCTAACATTTTTGATAGAACATCTGATCCTATTACTAGTGCTTTTTTTGCCATTTTTGTTTTAATAAATTGATCACTGATACTTAATGCATATGTAAAACCAGCACATGCTGCTGCTACGTCAAAAGCGGCACAGCTTTTAATACCTAACTTTTGTTGAATTTGACAAGCTGCACTAGGAAATGCATGTGTTGCTGAAGTTGTTGCAACAATTAACAAATCTATTTCTTCTACTTTAATTTCAGCCATTAATAATGCTTCATGTGCTGCTCTCGCACCCATTGTAAATACGTTTTCTTCTTTTGTTGCTATTCTTCTTTCTTTTATACCTGTACGACTTATAATCCATTCATTTGAAGTATTTACCATTTTTTCTAAATCAGCATTAGTACGAATTTTAACAGGCAAATAACTTCCAGTACCTAAGATTTTTGTATACATTCTAATTTTTTTACTCTTAAGTAGAGTCAGACATGTAATTTTAATTGGATTTTTTAAATTTTTTTAGAATATTTTTTGAACTTAAATTAAAAAATTTTATATGAATATTTTTTAATTTAATTTGCTAATATTTATTTCTAATACAATTTAATTATTAATTTTAAGTTTGATGTTATTAAATAACAAAAATACTTTTAAAATATTTTATTATGATTTTACAATTAATTTAATATTCATATATATATATGAATATTAATATTTATTAATACTTAATTTATTTTTCTATGATTTTACGTCCTCTATAAAAACCATTTTTTGTTAAATTATGACGTAAATGTTTTTCACCAGAATGTTTATCTATTGATAAAGTAGTAATTTTTAAGGATTGATGTGCTCTTTTCATTCCTCTTTTTGATCTACTATTTTTATTTTTTTGTACTGCCATAAAAAGATTATCCTTTATTTAAAATATATTTATATTAACATACTGTTATTTTTTGAGTTTTCTGTTTTTTATATTTTATAATAAAAACTGTATTTTTAAATATTTAATGTAAATATTAATTTTTATTAATACTTATTAATATTATAACAAAAAAATTATTATTCGCTAATAATAATTTTTTAAATTATTTAATTTTTATAATTTATTAATTTTTTTAATAGTAGTATTAGATTTTTATCCAATGGAGCAAAAAATTTTTTATTTTCCATTGTTCTAGGATGTTTAATAGTAATAGAATAAGAATGTAAAAATAATCTATTTAATCCAAGATTAAATATTTCTTTATTAAATTTATGGTCACCATAACGTTTATCAAGTACAATTGGATGTTTTGCATATTGAGTATGTATTCTAATTTGATGCGTTCTGCCAGTAATTGGATATGCATTGATTAGTGTTGTATTGAAAAAATACTTTTTTACAGAAAAAAAAGTAATTGATTTTTTTTTATAATAATTTATAAAATTTTTATTTTTTATTTTTTTATAAATTGATTTTGATAAAGAAATATTTATTTTTTTTAAATTAGCATTCCAATGTCCTTTAACTAAAACAATATATTCTTTTTTTATTCTGTTTAAAAATAATTGTTTTTGTAATTCTTTTAAAGTAAATCTATTTTTAGCAATTAATAAAATACCTGAAGTTTCTTTGTCTAATCTATGTACTAATTCTAAAAATTGTAAATTTTGAAATCTTAATTTCAATATTTCAATAATACCAAAATCTATTTTACTTCCACTGTGCACTGAAATACCTGATGGTTTATTTAAAACTATTAAATCTTGATCTTCATAAACAATATTTTGTATTAAAAAATTAGATATTTTTCTTAATTTTAAAGGTTTTTTTTTTTAAAAGATGTTTGAATAGATGGTAAAGTAATAATATCGTTTGTATTAATTTTATTTTTTGGTTGAACTTTTTTATGGTTAATTCTAATTTTTCCTCTTCGAATAAGATTGTAAATTCTACTTTTAGGTACTTTTTTAAATTGAGTGAACAAAAAATTATCAATTCTTTGTTCATGGTTGTTTTGATTGATAGTAATAAATTTTATTGAATTATATTTTGTCATGCTATAAATTATTGCTCATTTAAAGTAAATTGAGCTCTTTTAATAAAACAATGTTTAGACTTAATTAAATTTGTTTCTTATTGATCTATATATTATATTATCACATATAATAATAAATTTTTGTTTATTATAAATAATATTTTTGACTTAAATTAGAAATTTAATATCTTTTAACAAAGATATTACAAAATATATAATTATTTATTATAGGGGAATAATTTTGAAAAAAAATATTTATTTTTTTTAATTACAAAGAGTATATTTCAATGAAAAGAATGTTAATTAATGTTACTAAAGAAGAAGAATTACGAGTAGCGCTCGTTGATGGAAAAAAACTTTATGACTTAGATATTGAAAATTTTAGACATGAACAAAAAAAATCAAATATTTATAAGGGGAAGATTACAAGGATAGAATCTAGTCTAGAAGCTGCTTTTGTAGATTATGGATCAGAGAAACATGGATTTTTACCTATAAAAGAAATTTCTTCTGAATATTTTCCAAATAATTATTCATATAATAACAGACCTAATATTAAAAATATTTTAAAAGAAGGACAGGAAATACTAATTCAAATAAATAAAGAAGAACGAGGGCAAAAAGGAGCAGCATTAACTACATTTATTACATTGGCTGGTACATATTTAGTATTAATGCCAAATAATCCTCGTGTTGGAGGTATATCAAGAAGGATTGAAGGAGAAGATAGAATTGAATTAAAAGAAGCTTTATCATCATTACAGGTTCCAAATGGAATGGGTTTAATTATACGTACTGCTGGATTAGGAAAAACTAAAGAAACATTGCAGCAAGATTTAAAATATAGATTAAATCATTGGGAAGCTATAAAGAAAGCTTCAAAAAATAGAACAGCACCTTTTTTGATACATCAAGAAAGTAACGTGATTACTAGGGCTTTTCGTGATTATTTACGTCCAGATATTGAAGAAATTTTAATTGATAATTATAAAATTGTAACAATGGCTAAATATCATGTAAATTCTATTGGTCAAAAAAATTTTTTTAAAAAAATTAAATATTATACTGGTAGTACTCCATTATTTAGTTATTATCAAATTGAATCTCAGATTGAATCAATATTTCAAAGAGAAGTGCGATTACCTTCTGGTGGTGTATTAGTTATTGATAGTACTGAAGCTTTAACTTCTATTGATATTAATTCTTCGCGATCTACAAAAGGAATAGATATTGAAGAAACAGCATTTAATACAAATTTAGAAGCTGTAACTGAAATTGCACGTCAATTACGTCTACGTGATTTAGGTGGATTAATAGTAATAGATTTTATTGATATGCATTTCATAAAACATCAAAGAGAAATAGAAAATAAACTTAGAGAAATCACAAGACAAGATCGAGCACGTATTCAGATTACTAAAATTTCAAGATTTGGTTTATTGGAACTATCACGTCAAAGATTAAGTTCATCATTAGGTGAATCGATTTGTCATATTTGTCCAAGGTGCAATGGAATTGGAAGAATTCGCAATAATGAATCTCTTTCTTTATCTATTTTGAGATTAATTAAAGAGGAATTTTTAAAAGAAAATACACATGCAATACATGTTATTGTGCCAACTAAAATTGCTATCTATTTACTTAATGAAAAAAGAAAATCAATAAATGAAATTGAGTCTTTAAAAGACAATATACAAATAATAGTAGTTGCAAATGATAAGATGCAAACTCCTCATTTTCATATATTACGTATTAAAAAAGGAGAAGTAATATCGACTTTTAGTTATTATCTTGCAAAATATCATGAAAATAGGATAAAAAAAACTATAGAAAAAAAAAATAATGAAAATAAAATTCGAGAAAAACCAATATTATCTAATTTTTTATTTCATTCACAAAAAAGAAAAAAAAATATTTTTTCTATATTAAGTTTTCAAAAAATTAAAAATATTGTAAATAAAAAAATATTAATTTTTAAAAAAATAAAAAAGAAAATTATTTTAATATTTCAAAAAATATTATCAAATAATAAAAAAAGTTCTATTTTAAACAGTTTTTATATTTTTTTAAAAAATGTTTACTTTATATTTCAATTAAAATTAATATTTTTTTTAAAAAAAATATTTGTTTTTAAAACACGATTTCCTATAAAAAATAAAATTAATTTTTTTAAAAAAAAGAAAAATCAGATAAAAAATAAAAAAATAATAAATTACAAAAAAGAAAAAAATGAAGATGCTTGTTTTTCTAAAAAGAAAAAAATTGATAATAAAAAAAATATAAAATTATTATTAAATAATAAAAAAGTTAATCCTTATTTTTTTTTAGAAAAAAATAGTTTTAAAAAGAAAAAAATTGATAATAAAAAAAATAAAAATAATATTATTGATTACAAAAGAAAAGAATATTTTAAAAAAAATATTAGAAATAGTAACAATTTTACAAAAACGCAAAATGTATCTCAACGTTTTAGAAAATCTTCAAGATATTTAAAAGATAATTATAAAAAAAAACAAACTTTTATTGGACAGAAAAATAAAATTAAAATAGTTTTATAGCATTTTATTTTTGATAAAGAGATTTAAATCCTTTTGGTCTTGTTTTAAATCTTCTATGTAGCCACATATATTGTTCTGGAGCTTTCATAATTTCTTTTTCAATTAATTTATTCATAAATTTTGCTATTGAAATATCATTTTCTTGAGGATATTTGATGATAGGAGGTTGTATTAATAATTCATAACCTTTTGCTTTGTTTAATCTTCTTGGAGTAAATGGAATTATAATAGGATTAGCTAATTTAGTTAATATATATGTTCCTTTTGTGGTTGCTGTATTTGTAATTGCAAAAAATGGAACAAAAACACTTTTTTTTGGTCCATAATCATGATCGGGTGCATACCATAACATTTCTCCATTTTTTAAATTTTTAATCATACTTTTTACATGTTTTCTATCGATCATGCATTTATTAGAACGTAATCTACCCCAGGTTTGTAGTTTATTAATTAATGGATTATTGTGTGGTCTAAAAACGCCTACTCCTGGATTTAATATTCCTAAAATACGTGCTCCTAATTCAAGTGTTAAAAAATGTATACCAATTAAAATAATACCTTTTCTTGTTTTTTTTATATTTAAAATATTTTTATATCCTTTAATTTTAAACCAATTTTTAATTCTTTTATCGGACCAAAACCAAGCCATTCCAGTCTCTAATAATCCCATTCCAATAGATTCTAAATTTTTTTTAATAATCTTTTTCCTTTTTTTAAAAGTCATATTTGGAAAACATAATTCTAAATTTCTTTTTATTATTTTGAATCTTTTTTTTAAAAAAAATTTAGACAATCTTCCTAATTTTATTCCAATCCAATATATTATTGGATACGGCAATAACACAAGTAAATAAATAATTCCAGTTGTTAACCATATTATCCAGTATTTTGGATGAAAATACGTCAATTTTAAAAAAGACATTTCTTGAATAAGAATATATTGTTATTTTTAATAAAATTATTTATATATAAATATAGTTTATAACTAAAAACATTAAAAATAAAAAAGAAATTTCATTTTCTCATTATTATATAAAATAGTCAATAATTCATTTTAATTTTAAAATAATATTTTTTTTAAAAATTTTTTATTATGATTGTTTTAGTAAAATCTTTTTTTAAATAAAATGCTATTGGTGAATTTTTAAAAATAAAACCGTTTTGGTTAATGGACATTGTTTGATTTTTTTTGTAAAAACTTTTAACTTTAATTTCTAATATTTTACTATAATAACTATTTAATTGTTCTAATCTTCCAAAAACAATAATATCCATTAATATTTCCCAATCTTTTTGAATACAATTCTCTTCTTTTTTAGAAGGTTTCCATAAAAAAGAATTAATAATTTTTCTTTCTTTTAAAGGAATTTTTTTGTCTTCTTCTATTAATATCCATAAAACATGTGATAGTTTATAACGAATATAAGACTGAAACCAATTAAAATTATTACTATTAATATATGACAATGAACACACAAAGGTATTTTGTGATGGTTTTCCATAACGATTTATTGGGATAGTTTTTAATTCAATACCTAAATGAGGAAAATCAATGTTTGATTGATGAATCAAATTAACTCCAAAAAAATTGTCAAATAATTGACCTATCCATCCTTTTTTTTTTTTTAAATTATATGGAATAGGAATTTTTAAACGTTTTGCAAGATCTCCCAAAGATAAACCAATAATTTGATTGATTTTAGATAATAAAATAGTTTTATTTTTTAAAAAATTGCACATTTTAAATAGTAAATTATTTTTTTATTTAAATTATTAAATATTTCTTAAAAAAACTATTTAGGTAATAAACCTAGTTGAATAAAATATGTTGTAGTTGGTATTAAAAAGAAATTTATTGATATTAAACCGACTATACTAATTACTATGGTATATGGTAAAGACATATACATCATTTTTTTATAAGATAGATTTAATATTTTTGCAAAAGGTGAAGTAAGTAAATATAAAAATGCAGCTTGACCATTAGGAGTTGCTATAGAAGGTAGATTTGTACCTGTATTAATTGCAACTACTAAATATTCATATTGTTTTTTTGTAATTAAGTTTAAATTAAATGAATTTAAAGCTTCTCTTATATATATAGCACCAACAAAAACGTTATCTGAAATTGTTGAAAGCAATCCATTAAATAAATATACAAATAATATTTGTGATTTTTCAGTTTTCTCTAAAATAAATGATATAAATTCTTTAAAAAGTTGTTGGTCAATAATAATTGACATAACGGCAAAAAAAGTAATTAATAATCCTGTAAATGGTAATATTTCTTGACAAGATTTTTTTAAAACATTTTTTTCATCTAATCCACAAAATACAGTCATTAAAATAATAATTGATAATCCAATTAAACCAACTTCGGCTAAATGGAAAACTAATGTTATTATAAGTAATATTGTGACAAATACTTGAATAAGTAATTCAAAGTTATTATTAATTTTTTTATTAATAGAATTATATTCTTTAAAAAAATTTTTTATATCTTCATTTAGTTCAATTCCATATCCAAATAATTTATATTTTTCCAATAAATAACAAAGTAATATAGATGAAAATAATACTGGAAAAGTTACAGGAAGCATATGTAAAAAAAATTGATTAAAATTCCATTGAACAGATTTTGCTATAATTAAGTTTTGAGGTTCTCCAACAATAGTCATTACTCCACCTAAAGCTGTCCCTATTACTGCATGCATTATTAAATTACGTAAAAATTTAGAAAATATTTTTGATTTAAATTCCATTTTTTTAAATATTTTAGTATCTTGATTATTTGTAATTATATTTTTAACATTATTATAATTATTTAATGTATAATTTTGATAAAGATTATAAAAACTAAAAGAAATACTAATTAATATAGCAATCACCGTTAAAGCATCTAAAAATGCTGAAAGCAATGCTGTTCCTAAACAAAAGAATAGAGATAATATACGTTTAGAATTTATTGAGAGAAAGAACTTTGTAAAAATATATAATAATAGTGGTTTTAAAAAATGAATTGATGATACCATAAATATTAGTAATAAAATAACTTCTGTATATTGATGAATAATGTTGCTAATGTTTTCCGTTTTTGTCATACCTATGATTACAGATTCTATTATTAGCAATCCACCAGATTGCAACGGATAACATTTTAAAGCCATAGCTAAAGTAAATATGAATTCTATCATTAATAACCATCCTCCTAGTTTTTTATCTATTAATAAAAAACAAATAGGATTGATTATTAAAAATATAATTATAGTTAATTTATACCACTTAGGTGTATTTCCTAGAAATTTTTCTATAAAAATAGATTTTTTTCTGGTTATATTCACATTCATAAGTATTCCTTTTTTTATTTATTTTTTAGAATAATTAGAAATGATATTATCATATTACTTACATATTTTCTAATTAGAGATAATTGATGTATAAAAGAAGGGATAATATTTGTTGAATAAATTGATCATTTTAATTTAAAAAAATAAAATTTGAATCTGAAGTACATGTTTACTTAAAAAATTATAGTTTTTATATATTAAAAATTATAATTTTTTGATATATCTTTATTTATTAATAACTTTTTTTATTTTTTACTAATATATTCGATTAAATCTAGGATTTTATTAGAATAACCTGTTTCATTGTCATACCAAGAAATCAATTTTATTAAATTTTTATTTAATATTTGACTTGCTTTCATATCAATAATAGAAGTTGTTGTTTCTCCATTGAAGTCAGATGAAACAACTTCATCTGTAGTATAATTTAATATTCCTTTTAAGAATGAATTAGAAGCTTTTTTAACATGAAAAAAAAGTTCTTCATAATTTATGTTTTTTTTTAATCTGATTGTTAAATCAAGTAGTGAAACATTAGATATTGGAACTCTAAATGATATGCCTTTTAATTTATTTTTTAGTTCCGGTAATATTTTTTCAATAGAATAAATTGCACCGGTAGATGAAGGTATAATGTTTTGATAGGCACTTCTACCAAATCGCCAATTTTTTTTAGTAGTTCCATCTACTGTTTTTTGTGTTGATGTTACTGCATGTATTGTACTCATAAATCCTTCAATTATTCCAAAATTTTCATGAATAATTTTAGCAATTGGTGCTAAACAATAAGTAGTACATGAAGCATTAGATATTATTTTTTCATTATTATATTTTTTATGATTAATTCCCATAACAAATATAGGGACATCGTTAGAGATAGGGGGTGCAGTTAAAATTACTTTTTTAGCACCAGATTTTATATGCTGAAAAGATTTTTTATAATCTAAGAATAATCCAGTTGCTTCAATAACTATATCAACATCAAATTGATTCCAATTTATATTTTTTGGATATTTTTCTGAGATACAATAAATTTTTTTTTTATTTACTATAATATAGTTATCTTCAATTTTAACAGAATTTGAAAAAACTCCATGAGTTGAATCATATTTCATCATATACCCTATATAATGAAAATCTGAAATATCATTTATAGCAACAATTGATATATTTTTTCTTTTTTGAGCAGCACGGAAAATTGTTTTTCCGATACGGCCAAATCCATTAATACCAATTTTTATAGACATTAAATTACCATTTAAGTGAATGTTATTTTTCGAAAAATAATGTTAGATAAATCTGTAAAACAAATATATAACTTATAACTAATATAAGTATGAAATTTTTATATTTAATATACCATATAAAAATATGATTTCAAGTTACTAAAACGGAATTTCTTCATCTTCATTAAAGTTTAAAATATCTTCTTCAATTTTGTTAGATTTACTGTCTTTTTTTTCTATTTGATAATTAAAATTCTGATTCATTTCGAGATTGTCTTGTTTAGATTCTATTTTTTTCCCTAACATTTGTAATGTTCCATTCATATTAACAATAATTTCTGTTACATAACGGTCTTGACCATTTTGGTCTTGCCATTTTCTAGTTTGTAATGATCCTTCAATATATATTTGAGATCCTTTATGCAAATATTCTCTTGCAATTTCTGCCAATTTACCAAAAATAACGACACGATGCCATTCAGTTTTTTCTTTTATTACATTATTCTTTTTATCTTTCCATGTTTCTGAAGTAGCTAATGTGATATTAGCCACTGCTCCTCCATTTGGCATATATCTTATATCTGGATTTTGTCCCAAGTTTCCAATTAATATAACTTTATTAATTCCTCTATTGGCCATAATTAGCTTATCTCCGTTGTTATAAAGTATTTTTATTTAACTATCAATACATGTTTTTAAATTTATTCACTCATGGAATTATTATTCCAATACAAATTTAGATTATTCTATCATGTTATGATATTTAGTCCAAAATGTTATATTTTTTTATATAATGGTAGCATGATCAAACTAATGGTGATTTGGAATATTTTATTATTTTGGCTAACTGTTTTAAATAAATATCAAAAATAGTTATATTTTATTACCAATATTTATTTATATTTGACATGAATACATAGTGTATATTATATAAATGATAAAGAGTAGCATAAAAATAAACTTATTTTATTAAAATTTTTTTTGTGTTTTTTTCCACTTTTAATTATGTATTTAAAATACATTTCATTTTAAATGAAATATAAAAATATTTAAGTGAATTCAGATTTTTTTTTAAAAAACATCTTATAATTTTTTATATTTTTTTTTTAAACTTATAAACTTTAGGATTATTATGAACTACAAAAGTTCAATTGAAATTCGTCAAATGTTTTTTGATTTTTTTAAAATGAAAAAACATAAAATATTACCAAGTAGTTCATTAGTATTAAAAAATGATCCTACATTATTATTTACCAATGCTGGAATGAATCAATTTAAAGATTTTTTTTTAGTACCAAGTAGTAGTAAATATTCAAGAGTTGTTACAATTCAAAAATGTCTTAGAGTAGGTGGAAAAGATAATGATTTAGATAAAGTAGGATATACTAATTATCATCATACTTTTTTTGAAATGTTAGGAAATTTTAGTTTTGGTGACTATTTTAAAAGAGATGCTATAAGATATGCTTGGGAATTATTAACAAGTAAAGAATGGTTTAATTTAGAAGTAAAAAAAATATGGGTTACAATTCATTATGAAGATAATGAAACATATAATATCTGGATTAAAGATATAGGTATTGATAAATCTCATATTATTAAGAAAAAAAATTATTCAAAATCATCTATTTCTGATAATTTTTGGAAAATGGGTGATACTGGTCCATGTGGTCCTTGTACTGAAATTTTTTATAATATTCAAGAAAATTTATCTCATTCTTGTATCAATCAATTAGATATTGATGATCGTGATAGATTCATTGAAATTTGGAATATTGTTTTTATTGAATTTAATCGTCAATTGGATGGTAGTTTATTAAAATTAAAAAAACCTTCTATAGATACTGGAATGGGATTAGAACGTATTTCAGCAATATTACAAAATGTAGATTCTAGTTATGAAACTGATATATTTAGAGAATTGCTATTATGTATAGCAAAAACCTTAAATTATAACGATATAAGACATAGATCATTAAAAGTTCTTTCAGACCATATTAGATCTGTATCTTTATTAATTGATGATGGTATATTGCCTTCTAATTCTGGAAGAGGATATGTGTTACGTCGTATTATTAGACGTGCAATTCGTCATGGATATATGTTAGGCATAAAAGAAATATTTTTTTATAGATTAGTTGACCCTTTTATTAAAGTAGTAGGAAATATATTTCAAACTTTAAATGAGAAAAATGTTTTTATTAGAAATATTATTAAAAATGAAGAAAAAAAATTTAATTTAACGTTATCAAATGGAATGAAAATATTAATTAAAGAATTGGAAAAAGTGAAAGATAATATTTTATCTGGAAAAATAATATTTAATTTATATGATACGTATGGTTTTCCATTTGATTTATCTTTTGAAATTTGTAAAGAAAGAAATATTAGAATTAGTAAATCAGATTTTCTGTTAGCCATGCAGAATCAGAAAAATCAAAGTAAACAATCTAATATCAGATTTTCATCTTATCAAAAATTAATAAATTTGAATTATAATACTGTTTTTAAAGGTTATAATAGTTTTAAATTAAAAAGTATTGTAATATGCATTATAAATCATAATAATAAAATTGTTGATATTTTAAATAAAAACGAATCAGGTATTATTATAATAGATCAAACTCCATTTTATATGGAATCTGGAGGGCAAATTGGTGATACCGGATTATTATATAATGATCAATCTAAATTTTTAGTTTCTAATACTCAGAAATATGGAAAAACAATATTACATTTTGGTAAGTTGATTTTTGGAAAAATAAAGAAAAATGATGTGATAAAAGCAGAAATAGATTTTTATAGAAGACAAGCAATATCTATTAATCATTCTGCTACACATTTGTTACATGCAACTTTGCTTTACATGTTTGGAAAACACATTTTACAAAAAGGATCATTTATAAATGAAAATTATTTTCGTTTTGATTTTACGCATTTTAAAAATATTACAAATATGGATTTAGATAAAATTGAAAATATAGTGAATTTAGAAATTCAGAAAAATTATCCGATTTGTAGCAAAATTATATCTATAGATAAAGCAAAGAAGAGCGGTGCAATTGGATTAGTAGATAAAGAATATGAAGAAAAAGTGCGCGTTGTTGATATGGGAAATAAGTTTTCTTTAGAATTATGTGGAGGTACACATGTAGAACGTACTGGTGATATAGGATTTTTTCATATAAAAAGAAAAGAAAATATTGGATCAGGTATATATAGAATTGAAGGTATTACAGGGAATACAGCTGTTAATTATGTTCTTGAAAAATTAAGTCTATTAAATAGTATTAAAAAAGAAATAAATGTTAACGATGAAAAATTATTAAAAAAAATAAAAGATATTTTGAATAAAAATTATAATTTTGAAAAAAAAATAAATAAATATAAAAAAAATAGAGTAGATAAAAAGGTTATGGATCTTATTAAAAAAAATAAATGTATTAATAATGTTAATATATTGGTACAGTCTTTAAAAAATTTTGAACAAAAAGAATTGTATTTAATAATTCGTAAATTAAAAGAGCAATTAAGAATTTCTATTATTGTTTTATTTAGTATTAGAGAGAAAAATTTTTTTGTCATTTCCAGTGTTAGTAAAAAAATAATAAATAAAATTAGTTCGAATGAAATTATTTTATTTATTAATAAAAAAATACATATTAAAGGAGGAGGGAATGTTGAAATAGCACAAGCTAGAGGAGATAAAATAAAAAATTTATCTATAATTTTGACCTCTATTGAAAAATGGATTAATCTAAAAATTATTTAATGAATTAAATAATTTTTTTCATTATGTTATCTTATTTAAGATAAAAAAATAATTCTTCTTTTCAACAAAATCTCACTACTTTATAATTTCAAGGAGCAAAGAATGCTTATTCTGACTCGTCGAGTTGGTGAAACACTTATAATAAACGATAACATCACAGTTACAGTTTTAGGTATTAAAGGAAATCAGGTACGTCTTGGTGTTAATGCACCTAAAAATATTTCTGTACATCGCGAAGAAATTTATCAACGTATTCAGCAGGCTAACAAAATATTGTAATCAATAAATAATTTTTCTTAAATTATTTTAATTTAAAAATAAAATATTAATTTTTTTTAAATAAAAAACTATAATAGTTTTTTATTTAACTTTTTATTCAAAGATAAAAAGAATTAAATAAAATATAGATTTTTTATATTTAAAAATAAAATTTTTAAGATATTCATTGTATTTTATAATTAAAATTATAGTTTTATTTTAAATAAAACTATTTTAGTTTTTTATTAAAAATAATATAATTATTCTAGTTTGTATCTGATAATATTTAAAATATAATAATATTTATTAAAATTAAATTTAATGGTGATGTGGCCGAGTGGTTGAAGGCGCTCCCCTGCTAAGGGAGTATGTAGTTGAACTACATCGAGGGTTCGAATCCCTCTTTCACCGAATTGATATATTTTTTTTGCATCCATAGCTCAGTTGGATAGAGTACTCGGCTACGAACCGAGCGGTCGGAGGTTCGAATCCTCCTGGATGCGTAAAAAATTTTATTTTTAAATATTTTATTATTTATTTAAAAATAAAATTTTTTATTGGTAAATAAAAAAATGATAGATGCATTTTTATTAAAAATAGTTGTATGTCCTATTTGTCTTGGAAAATTATTTTATGATTCTAAAAATGTAGAATTTATTTGTAAAAATGATCATCTCGCATATCCAATACGTAACAATATTCCAGTATTATTAAAAGAAGAAGCAAGGAAGATATCTTTAGATGAATAAAAATTTTTTTGTCGTTATACCTGCAAGATTATCATCTGTCAGGTTTCCAAAAAAAGTTTTATATAGTATTTTTGGAAAACCTATGATTATTAGAGTATTAGAAAATGCATTGAAATCTAATGCTAAAAAAGTAATAGTTGCTACTGATAATAAAAAAATTAGAGATATAATATTACGACGAACAGAAAAAAATATTCTAGTATGTATGACATGTAATACACATCAATCAGGAACTGAAAGAATTTCTGAAGTTATTAATAAATATAACTTACATCATGAGGATGTAATAGTAAATGTTCAAGCTGATGAGCCTTTTATTTCTTCAAATATTATTAATAAAGTAGCAAATAGTATTTTTTTAAAAAAAACTAATATAAGTACTGTAGCTTGTAATATTCATAAAAAAGAAGATTTGTTAAATCCATCTATAGTAAAAGTTATTTTAAATAAAAAAAATTATGCATTATATTTTTCTAGAGCACCTATACCTTTTAAATATAGTTCAATAAATAGTGAAATTTTAATCGAAAAAGAAAAAAAACATTACTTTCATCATATAGGTATTTATGCATATCGTGTTTTTTCTATTTTAAATTATATTAAATGGGGAGAAAGTCCAATAGAAAAAATTGAAATGTTAGAACAACTTAGGTATCTCTGGAATGAAGAAAAAATTTACGTATTATTAATAAATAACCATAGAATTTTTTCAATAAATGAAATTAAAGATATTGAAAAAACAAAAAATTTTTCTAATACTTATAGATAGTTTTTTTTAAGAACTATTTTTCTTCTTCTTTTTTATCCAAAATAACAATATTAAATTTGTAATTAATTTCTGAATGTAATTTTAATATTATTTCGTACTTTCCAGTATTTTTAAAAATTCCGTTTTTTAGATATATTTCATTCTTAGAAATTAAAATATTTTTTTTGTAAAATTCTTTAATTATATCTTTTTTTCCTATTGATCCAAATAGTCGACCCTGTAAACCTGATTTTGCATAAATTATAATATTTTTTATATTTTTTATTTTTTTTAAACGATTTTGAGCATCTTCAAATATTTTTTTTTCTTTTTTTTCTATTTCATTTCTTTTTTCTTTAAAAAAAGAAATATTTTCTTTAGTTGCAATTAAAGCTTTTTCTTTAGGTATTAAATAATTTCTGGCATATCCTGATTTTACAAAAGCTATTTCTCCGATATTGCCTAATTTTTCAATTTTTTTAAGTAGAATAACTTTCATTTTTATTTCCAAAAATATTTTATTTTTTTATTGATGATTATCTGTATATGGTAATAAAGATAAATATCTTGCACGTTTGATTGCTATAGACAATTGACGTTGATATTTTGAAGAAGTTCCTGTAATTCGACTTGGAACAATTTTCCCATTTTCATTAATATAACTTTTTAGAATATTAATATCTTTATAATCGATTTCTTTAATTTTTTCTGAAGTAAAACGACAAAATTTACGTTTTCGAATATAACGAATCATATCAATATTATCCTATTAGTAAAAAAACAGTTATTTTTTATTTAAAATTTATAAAATTTCTTTTTAATAGATCAAATTTAAGATATTAAATCAATATTTAAAATTTAAAATCGATATTTTTATTATGTATTTAATTTTTTCTGTTCAGAAACAATCAAATTTTTTTCTTTATTTTTTAACATCGGCGATTCAATTGTAATAGAGTTTTTAACTTTTAATATTAAACTTCGAATAATAGCATCGTTAAAACGAATTTTCTTTTCAAGATCTGCAACAGTACTTTTTTTTGCTTTAATATTCATTAAAAAATAATGAGCTTTATGTAATTTATTAATTGTATAAGCTAATTGACGACGTCCCCAATTTTCAGATCTATATATTTTCCCATTTTCATTGATAATAAATTCCGTATAACTATTGATAATACTAGTAACTTTTTCGCTATATTCGGGATGGATCATGAAAATAATTTCATAATAAAACATTATTAGTATACCTTTTAACTTAAAGTAATAAAAGATTTTTTATAAAAAAAATAAATCATTAATTAATAATATTACTTGTTTTAATAAAAATTTTACCAAATTAAATAATAATTGTATAGATTGAAAATTAAAAAAATGTTGTTTAACTATCTTAGTTTGATATTATTATTTCTAATAATTTTAAAACTTGACTATTTATATCAAAATTTTTAAATAATTATTTTTAATTGTAAAAATTATTTTCAAATGAATTAAATATATTTAATTAAATATTTTTTATTTTTATTAAAAAGTTTCTTGTTTTTAATATTCTAAATATTTATAATCTGATTGTAAATTATTTCTTTATAAATTTAAATTTTATTTTTATAAAATGCGTAAAAAAAAATCAGTTTTTTGAGGTTCTAATATTAAAGTTCATTAGTGATTAAATGAAAATATTAATTTTTAAGTAAAAGTAAAATTAAATGTTTCTATTTTAAAATAAAATAAAAATTTGTATAATGTTGAAAAATACTTTTTTAAAGTTTAGTTTTTGGAATAAATTCTATTTATTGATGTTTTTTATAATCAATTTAATTTTTTGGTAGTTTATATCAAATTAAATATGTAAAAAAAATGAAAATTAAGAACAGATTTAAAAAATGAAAATGATTAAAACGGTTTCTATATTAAAAGTACTTAATGGAAATATAAAAATAGGTAGTAATATTATTATTAAAGGTTGGGTTAGAACTAAAAGAGTCTCGAAAAAAGGATTTTTATTTTTGATGATATATGATGGTTCTTGTTTAACACCATTACAAGTTATTGTACATAATTTTTTAAAGAATTATAAAGAAATATCGTTGCTAACGACTCATTGTACTGTTGAAGTAATTGGTAAAATTTGTAAATCTAAAGGAAAAAAACAAAATGTAGAGATAGTAGCAAATGAGGTTGTTGTAATCGGAAAAATAGAAAATCCAGAATCTTATCCAATATCTTCAAAACAGCACACTATAGAATATTTACGTGAAGTTGCTCATCTTCGTCCTAGAACTAATATTATAGGTGCGATTTCTAGAATTAGAAATACTATAGCATACGCTATACATTCTTTTTTTAATAAGGAAGGATATATTTGGATTTCTACTCCTATTATAACATCTTTAGATACAGAAGGAAGTAGTGCAATGTTTGAAATCATTTCTAATAAAAATTCAGAAAATAATAATCAAATTAATTCAAGTAATTTTAAATCAGAACATGATTCTTTTTTTAAAAAAAAGGTATTTTTAACAGTATCTGGTCAATTACATGCAGAATCTTATGCATGTGCTTTAAAAAAAGTTTATACTTTTGGTCCTACTTTTAGAGCAGAAAATTCAAATACTAATCGTCATTTAGCAGAATTTTGGATGGTAGAACCAGAATTAGCTTTTGGAAGATTAAATGATATTGCAATTTTATCAGAAAAAATGTTAAAATACATAGTCAGTATCGTTTTAAATGAAAGGAATGACGATTTATTTTTTTTGTCGAAAAAAATAGATAATTTAATATTAAATAGACTTGAAAAATTTATTAGTAATGATTTTGTTCAATTGGATTATCGTGATGCTATAAAAATATTAAAGAAATCAAAAGATGAATTTAAAAGATCAGTTCTTTATGGCATAGATTTGAATACAGAACATGAACGATATTTAGTTGAAAAATATTTCAAAAATACAGTGATTATAAAAAATCATCCAAAAAATATAAAAGCTTTTTACATGCGTTTAAATGATGATAATAAGACTGTATCGTCAATGGATGTTTTAATATCTGGCGTAGGAGAAATTATTGGAGGCTCTGAAAGAGAAGAGCGTTATAATTTTTTATGTTTAAGAATGAAAGAAAATAAAATAAATCTAAATAAATATTCTTGGTATACAGATTTACGTCGTTATGGAACTGTACCTCATGCAGGGTTTGGATTGGGATTTGAACGATTGATAAGTTATGTAACGGGAATAAAAAATATTCGTGAAGCTATACCATTCCCACGAGCAGTAGGAAACTTAAATTATTAGAAAATTTTTATCAAGTGGTTTATAAAAAATATTTAAATTATATTTAGTATGACGAATTTTTTTTCTATAAAAAAATTATGTAAAAAAAGATTATTTAAACTTAATCAATAAGTTAACTTTATCAGATTTTTAACTTAATAAAAAATTTTGATATTAAATCAACAAGAAGTGTATTTATTGAACTATAGATTTGTTTTATAAAACAAATAATATAAAACAATAATGAGGAAAACATAATGAAGCGGAACGTTCTTGTAATAATGATTACAGCTTTATTTGTTACCACAGTAAATTCAGCTGAAATCTATAATCAAGATGGAAATCAATTGGATTTTTATGGGAAAATGAAAGCAAGACATCATTTTACGAAAAAAGATAGTCATGAACGAGGTGACAATTCTAACTTTACTTTAGGAATAAAAGGAAATGTTTATATATCAGATGAATTTCGTGGTTATGGACATTTTGCTTTGAATACTAATACAAATACTACAGAAGATGAAAGTATACATAAAAACAAATTAGCGTATATTGGATTTAGTTCACCTAATTATGGATCTATTGATTATGGTCGTAATTATGGAGTATTACGTGATATTAGTGTATGGACCAATATATCGCCGTTATTTAATTTAGGATATATTCGTCAATCTGACAGTTATATGGTTGGACTTAATCGTAATTTATTAACTTATCGTACAGCTGATTTTTTTGGATTAGTTGATGGATTAAATTTTGCTTTGCAATATCAAGGAAAAAATAAAAATAATAATTCAGGTAGTAAAGATATTTTAAAAAATAATGGAAGTGGATGGGGTTTATCAGTTCAATATGATGTTGGTGATAGTGGCGTAACATTAGGTCTAGGATATATTAGATCCAATACGATTATTCCATTAAATTTAAGCCAAGAAATGTATGAAAGTACTTACAGTGATCATCCTCAAGGTTGGAATTTAGGTGTAAAATATAAGTTTAATAATTTATATACAGCTGCTATTTACGGTGAACATTTTAGATTAAGTAGAATTGTGGGAGATTTTGATCGAATTGAATCTGATATAGACAATATTGGTAACAAAACTGAAAATTTAGAGTTAGTTGCTCAATATTCATTTGATGATTTAGGGTTAAAACCTTCTATATCTTATATTGAATCTACAAAAAAAGATAATGGAAATGTATTATCTAGACAAAAATTACTTAAATATATTTCATTAGGAACGTATTATAATTTTAATAAAAATTTAGTTGCAGTTGTTGATTATAAAATGAATTTAATAAATAACAATGAATTTACTCAAACACATAACATTGGTACTGATAGTGTATTTGGTGTAGGTTTAATATATCAGTTTTAGTTTTTAATATTGTAATTTTTTAAAATAATAAAAGCAGCGATTTATCGCTGCTTTTATTATGATATTAATAATTTTAATTTATGGTTTATATATGTTTGAAAAAATTAAATTTGCATTACAGGATCCTATTATTGATTTATTAGAAAAATTTAATCTTGATCAAAGAAAAGAAAAAATTAATTTAGGAATTGGGATATATAAAAATGAATTTGGGAAAACACCTATTTTAGAATCTGTAAAAAAAGCAGAAAAATATTTATTAGAAAATGAAGTAACAAAAAATTATCTTAATATTATTGGTATTCCAAATTTTTGTAATTTAACTCAAAATTTATTATTAGGAAAAAATAATCCAATTATTAAAGAAAATCGAGCAAGAACTTCTCAAACTCCTGGTGGTACTAGTGCATTACGCATAATAGCTGATTTTTTATCGAGTAATTCTTTTATTAAACGCGTATGGATTAGTAATCCAACTTGGCCTAATCATAACACTATTTTTAAAAATTCTGGATTAGAAATTTGTCAATATAATTATTATGATTCCCATAATCATAATTTAAATTTTGAAAAAATGTTAAATAGTCTAAAATATACAAAATTTGGAGATGTATTATTATTGCATGGATGTTGCCATAATCCTACTGGAATTGATCCTACTCCTGAGCAATGGAAAATATTATCATTACTTGCAGAGAAAAAAAAATTATTACCAATATTTGATTTTGCATATCAAGGTTTTTCAACTGATTTATATCAAGACACACTAAGTTTACGAATTTTTGCAAAAAACAATCCTGAAATTATTGTTTTAAATTCTTATTCAAAAAATTTTAGTTTATATAATGAACGTGTTGGTTCTTATACAATTATTGCTAAAAATAGTGTACATGCAGAAAATGTACTAAGTCAAACTAAATTAATTATAAGATCTAATTATTCTAATCCTCCATCACATGGAGCAGCTATTGTTAGTACAATTCTATCAAATAAAATTTTAAAAAAAGAATGGATTATGGAATTAACTAGTATGCGTAATAGAATAAAAAAAATGAGAAGATTGTTAGTTAAAAATTTAAAAGAAAGAAGTAATTCGGAACATTTTGATTTTATTAAAAAACAAAATGGGATGTTTTCATTTACAGATTTAGATAAACATAATATTGAAAGATTAAGAAAAGAATATGGTATTTATTTAATTGATTCAGGGCGAATTAATATTGCAGCTTTAACATCAAAGAATATTCCATTTTTATGTGATTCAATTATTTCAGTAACAAGGTAAAAAAACTTAATTTTTTTTAAAAAATGGATTATATTTTTTTTCAATTCCTAAAGTTGAAATTTTTCCATGACCAGGTATAAATTTATAATCATCATCTAAAACAAATATTTTTTTTCTTATAGAATTTATTAAGGTTATAAAATTTCCTCTAGGTAAATCCGTTCTTCCAATACTTTTATGAAATAAAACATCTCCAATAGAAATTATTTTATCTTTATGATTTACAAAGATTACATGTCCAGGAGTATGACCTGGGCAATGTAAAACATTGAATTTGATAGTACCAAAAGTAATTACATCATTATCATTAAGCCATAAATTTGGATAAAAATTAAAATTTTTTATGTTATTTGAAATAACATTTGATTGTAATGAAAAATTTTCAAATAAAAATTTATCTTCTATATTTGGACCAATAATAGGTATAGAAAAATATTTAGATATTTTCATTGCATCAGATATATGATCAAAATGTCCATGTGTTAGTAATATATATTTTATATTAATTGCATAATGTTTTATTTTTTGAATTATTTTTTTACTTTTTCCACCTGGATCTACGACAACTCCATCTAATGTGTTTTCATCCCAAATTATTGTACAATTTTGTTTTAAATAAGTAACCTGAATAATTTCAAATTTCATTTTTTTAAACCTATAAAAATATTTTACTTTTCATAATTATATAATTATATATAATTATATAGTATTTTATACTAAAATTATTTAGCAAGGAAAAAAAATTAATAATTGTAATAAAGAAATTACTAAAGTTATTATTCCTGCTGCTGGAATTGGTAGTAGAATGTTTCCTTCTACAAAATCTATTCCTAAAGAAATGTTACCATTAGCAGATAAACCATTGATTGATTACATTTTTTACGAATGTATTTTTTCTAATTTAAAAAATATAATACTCGTAATTAATAGTAAAAAACGTTCTATTAAAAAATATTTAAAAAATAAATTAGAATTTGTCCAAGAACATTCTAATTTATTTTTTAACAATATACATTTTAAAGATTTTAAAATACCTATAATTAAATATGTTAATCAAGATATTCCAAAAGGAATAGGAAATGCAATATTATGTGCAAAACCATTAGTTGGTTATCAACCATTCGCATTGATTTTACCAGACGTTATTATAAATCAATATGCATCAAATCTAAATCAAGAAAATCTCAGTGCTATGTTGATGAAATTTAACAAGTGTAGATTAAGTCAAATTTTAGTCACTCCAATATCAAAAAAAAATATTTCAAGTTATGGAATTGTAAGTTTAAAAAAAGAAATGGAGTCTAAAAAAAATATTATCAATAATATAATAGAAAAACCAGAATTTCATGAAATAAATTCTAATTTATCTATTGTTGGAAGATATGTATTTTCTGAAAAAATATGGAATTTTTTAGAAAATGAAGGTAATATTTTTAATAATTCTATAGATTTGACAGATGCAATTAAAATGTTGATTAAACATGAAAAAGTTGAAGCACATTTTTTAAAAGGTAAATATCATGATTGTGGTAACAAATTAGAATATATGAAGGCTTTTTTAGAATTCAGTTTAAAACATGAAACATTAGGAAATAAATTTAATCAATGGATTAAATATAATTTAAAGTAAATCAAATCATTTAATTTTAAAATAAAATATAAATTATTTTAAATATACATTAGAATACTTTTATGAGACAAATTATATTACTTGATCAATGGAAATTGGTACAAATTTCTGGTCCAGATTCAAAAAAATATTTACAAGAACAGATAACTGGAGACGTTAAATTTATAAATAATACAAGATATATTTTTACAGCCCATTGTAATTCATATGGAAAAGTCTTACATGTTTTTAGAATTTTTCAATATAAAAAAGGGTATGCTTATATTATTAAAAATAACTTAATAAAAGATCAAATAAATGTATTTAAAAAATATGCTATTTTTTCTAAAATTTCAATTGATATAAAAAAAAATGTAACAATATTAGGATTAGTTGGGGAAAATATTAAGAATATTTTAAAAAAATATTTTAAAACATTACCTGATTTAAATAAAAATATTGTTTATTTGAAGGATAATATACTTTTGTATATTCAAAATCCTATTGAACGTTTTTTGTTAGTTACAAATAATATACAGTATCAAAATATATTTAAAGATTTAATTTATACCATTGATCATAATCAATGGTTATCTTTGGAGATAAATGGAGGATATCCTATTATTGAAAATCAAAACATTCAAAAATTTTTTCCTCAATATTTAAATTTAGATGCAATACCATTCAGTATCAGTTATAATAAAGGATGCTATCTTGGACAAGAAAATATTGTTAAGGTTAAACATAAAAAAATTAATAATTATTCTATGTATTGTTTAAGTGGAATTTGCAATTTATTTCCAAATATAGGAGAAGAAATAGAATTTAAAATAAATAGCTATTGGAAAAAAGTTGGTACAATTTTATCTGTTGTACTTATATTTGATAAATATTTTGATATTCAAGCTGTAATACGTAATAAAATGATATCATTTAATAGTATTTTTAGAATTAAAAATCAAAAAGATAGTAGATTAAAAATTAAAATATAATAAAGGTATAAGTAATTAATCGAAGAAAAATAAATTTTATGGAAAAAAATATGAATAATTTATCAAAAAATCATAAAAAAATTTACATTTTTGGTCGTTCTAAATGCTCGTATTGTGTTTCTGCTATAAATTTAGCTAAAAAAATATGTAAAGATAATGTTATATATCAACATGAATATATTGATATCAATAATAAGGAACATAGCAATTTTTTTCTTATAAAAAATCTAAAGAAAAAAATTAAAACTGTTCCTCAAATTTTTATAGAAAATAAATATATTGGTGGATATGAAGAATTTAAAAGATATGTTGAAAAAAATATATTTTGAAGGAAAAAATTTATTTAAAGGATATTAAATATATTGTTTGATTTAATAAAACAGATAAATATAAAAATATTTTATTTTATAAATGCTAATGAACAGACTTCTAAATTTTTAATTACTATATTTATTTTTTTTGCAAGTAAATTAATTTTTTTATTACCTATATTAGGTATATTTTTTTTTATTTTTGAAAAAAAAATGCTTTCTTTAAGAAAGAAGAAATTTATTTTTCAATTATTTTTTTCAATATTATTAGGATTAATAATATCTAGTTTAATTAGATTTTATTATCCTACTCAAAGACCTTTTGATTCTGAGTTAAATGTATATTCTATATATCATATTTCAAGTTCATCATTTCCAAGTAATCATGCTTTGATTAGTTATATTTTGACATGGAATTTTTTTAATATTAATAAGAATATGGGAATATTTTTCTTTATTATAACTAATCTGATAGGAATTTCACGAATCTTTTTAGGTTTGCATTGGCCAATAGATATTGTTGGATCTTTATTTTTATCAATATTTGTTTTTTTTCTTGTAAATTATTTTTTTAAAAGTATAAAAAAATTTTTTTTAAAATACTAATTTTTTATTTTTATATATATTTTTTTATAATTTTATATTTGCAGCATCTCTTAATATATTAATTTTATCTGTTTTTTCCCATGGAAATTCAGATCTTCCAAAATGTCCATATACTGCAGTTTTTTTATATATTGGTTGTAAAAGATCAAGTGTTTTAATAATTCCATAAGGAGTGAGATCAAAAAAATGATTTATTAAATCAATAATTTTATAATTTGGTATTTTTTCTGTACCAAAAGTTTCAATCATAATAGATATTGGTTTTGATAGTCCTATAGCATAGGAAATTTGAATTTCACATTTTTCTGCCAGACCAGCAGCAACAATGTTTTTTGCTACATAACGTGCTGCATATGCTCCTGATCTATCTACTTTTGAAGGATCTTTTCCTGAAAATGATCCTCCTCCATGTCTAGCCATACCTCCATAAGTATCAACTATAATTTTTCTTCCTGTTAGTCCACAATCTCCAGTAGGTCCTCCTATTACGAAACGACCAGTTGGATTTATAAAATATTTAGTATTTCTTTTTAATAATGATATTGGAATTATAGGTTTAATAATTTCATCCATTACTCCTTCGTATATTGTTTTTTGATTTACACTTTTTTTATGTTGTGTAGAGAAAACAATAGTATCTATAGAATAGATTTTATTATTTTTATAACAAAACGTAATTTGACTTTTTGCATCTGGTCCTAAAAATGGTAAAATACCTTTTTTTCTAATTTTAGATTGTTGTTTAACTAAGCGATGTGCATATATAATAGGTGCAGGCATAAATGTTTTTGTTTCATTAGTTGCATAACCAAACATAATTCCTTGATCTCCTGCACCTTGTTTTAAAGGGTTATCGTTATTTATCCCTCTTTTAATATCTTGAGATTGTTTGTTAATTGTACTAATAATAGCACAAGAATTTCCATCAAATCCAAAATCAGAATTGTAATAACCAATTTGACGTATCGTATTTCTAGTAATTTCTTCTATGTCGATTGATGCTTTTGTTGTAATTTCTCCACCAATTATTACCATTCCAGTTTTAATATATGTTTCACATGCAACACGTGCTTGAATATCATTCATTAAAATAGTATCTAGAATTGCATCTGAAATTTGATCTGCCATTTTATCAGGATGTCCTTCCGAAACTGATTCAGAAGTAAAATAATGCATGTTCATACTATGACCTTTTAACTTAATTTTTTTTATAAAAGTTTATCGAATTTATATAATAATTTTATTAAAAAATAATTTAGTTTCTGATTTGTTTTATTTTCTATTATATCTATACTATTATTATCAATAGATATCAACTATCTTACAAATAAAAACGAAATAGTTTATATGATATATAAAGAAGAAAAAATTCATTATTTAAGTAAAATTTTAGGTTCAATTTTAGCAAAAAATAAAAAAACTATAACATTTGCAGAATCATGTACTGGTGGATGGGTGTCAAAAGTTATTACTGATATACCTGGAAGTTCTAAATATTTTAATCAAAGCTTTATTACATATTCTAATGAATCTAAGAAAGATATTTTAAAAATCAATTTAGGTAATCTAGAACGTTATGGTGTTGTAAGTGAATATACTGCTATAAAAATGGCAGAAAAAGTATTAAAAATTTCAAAATCAGATTATTCTGCATCAATTACTGGCATTGCTGGTCCTCATTTATGTAAAAATAACAAAAATGATAAAGTTGGTGTAATATGGTTTGGATTTGCTAATAGAGAAAAAAATAGAAAAACATTATCTCGTTGTTGTCATTTTAAAGGGAATAGAATATCAATTAGAAAGCAAGCAGTAAAATATACATTATTAACATTAATTAATGAAGTCATTATAGATTAATAATAGTTTTATTGATTAAAATGATATTTTTTTAAATATTTCAAAACCCCTTTCTTTAAATAGAGAAAGAAAAATATCTTTTTGATAAAAAAATTTTGTATAATAAACTAAGTTTTTTTTTTTGTAAAAATTTTTTTTTTTTATTTTATCAAAAATACAAAATATTTTTTTTAAGACTACTAAATTAGAATTTAGTAGTAAAATTTTATTAAAAAATTCTTTTTTTATTTCTTGATATAAAAAATTATAATGTGTACAACCTAATACTATGATATCAGGTCTTTTTTTAATTTGAGTCCAAGGTTTTAATGTATTTAAGATTACACTTTTATCAATTTTTTTTTTATAGACTTTTTTTTCTGCTAATTCTACTAGTTCTGGAGAACTAATAGTTTTAATTTCATAATAAGTAGATAATTTATTAACTATTTTTTGAATATAATTACCACTAATTGTCAAATTCGTTGCAATTATTCCAATAATACCGTTATTAGTCAATTTTGTAGCTAGTGGAATATTTGGAAAAACTCCAATTATTGGAAAATGAAATTTTTTTCTTAAAATTTTTAATCCAATTGTACTAACAGTATTACATGCAATTATAACTATTAATAAATTATGTTTTTTATAAATATAATTTAATAAATCTATCACTCGTTGAATAATGATATTAGACTGTTTTTCTCCATATGGAAAATAGTCGTTATCGACAAAATAAATATAATTCATATTTGGAAATATTTTTACTATGTCATCATAAATGGATAATCCTCCAATTCCTGAATCGAAAATTAAAATATAAGAAGAAATTTTTAAATTTTTTAAAAAACATTTTTTATTAATTTTCATTAATTAAGAAAAATTTATGAAATATATATTCTTATTATATAAGAAATAATAAGAATATATAAAGTTAATAGATATTGGTACAGTAAATACATAATGCATAAGAATTTCTTGGATCATTCATTATAAATAATAATCGTATTTGCTCATTAAAGAAATTATTAATTCTTTTATAAATATTATTGTTTAAATTTTTTACAAATAAACTTTTGTAAAATCCTATTAACTTGATATAAATATTTTCAAAAAAAGAATGATTTTCAAAATTCCAATCAATTATTTCATGTTTAATTCCAGTTAATTCTTTAATTTTATTCATAGCATCATCAAAATTACCTAATTGATCAATCAATCCATGATTATATGCTTCTAATCCAGTCCATATTCTTCCTCTAGCAATTTTTTCAATTTCTTTTATATTTTTTTGTCTTGATTCAGAAACATATTTTAAAAAAGTTTGATAATAATTTTTTAAATTTAATTCCATATTTTCTAAATATTCTTTACTAATATCTTTAGTATAGTAAAAATTTGATAATTTTGAATTTGATATTTCATTGGAATATATGCCAATTTTATTCAAAGATTTTTCAAAAGTATGTATTATTCCAAAAATACCAATAGATCCTGTTATTGTAGTTGGATGTCCAATAATATAATTTGATGCTGTTGCAATCCAATATCCTCCTGAAGCAGCTATATTGCCCATTGATACTACAATAGGTTTATTACTTTTTTTTAGCAAAACTAATTCATTTCTAATCAATTCTGAAGCAAATACACTTCCACCAGGACTATTAATTCTTAATATAATTCCTTTTATATTAGAATTAAGTCTTGCTTTTCTTATTTCTTCAATGATTGTCTGAGATTCTGCAATATTATTTCCTTTAACACCATTCATAATTAAACCATTTGCTGTAATAACAGCAATGTTTTTTTTTTCTTTTTTTTGATATTTTTTTTGATTAAAAATAAGATTAGCATAATTATATATACTGATGAAATTGAATTTTTTATTTTTTTTATTAAATCCAAATTTTTTTATAAATTCTTCTTTTGTCCAAAAATCAGTAAAAATTTCATCGACCAATTTATTATCAATTGCATATTTGATATAATTTCCATTATTTTTTTTGATTTTTTCAATAAATAATTTGTCTCCCGGGAAAATATTTTCTTTTGGAATGTTACGATTTTTAGCAATGCTTGTTATACAATAATTCCACAATGAATTTAACAAATTACATTCTATTTGGCGTATTTCTTGAGACATACTATTTCTCATAAATGGTTCAATTGCTGATTTGTATTCTCCTATTCGAAATAAATAGGTATGAATATTTAGATTTTCTAAAAATTTTTTAAAATAAAGTTGATTTTTACTAAATCCATTAATATTAATTTGACCTGCTTGATTTAAATATATAAAATCACAAAAACTAGCTAGATAATATTGGAATTGATTGTATTCATTAGAAACTGCATAAACAGGTTTTTTTGATTCTTTAAATTCTTTAATAGTTTTTCCAATATATTCCAAAGATTCTAAATCAGTATTTTTAAAATCATCTAATTTTAAAATTAAACCTTTAATTGCAGAATCATATTTTGCAAATCTAATTATATAAATAATATCAAACAATGAGTTTTTTTCTATGTTACTATTTTTTTTATGAAATATTTGATTTCCATTTTGATGTAATAATGAAAGAAAAGATGATTCATTAGTGACTGTTCCTTTTAAATCTAATAATAAAGCACCATAATATTCATTAATATTTTTTGTTTCATTTTTATAATAAGAAAAATAAAGAAAAAAGATGCTAAAAATGGTAATAAAAAAAAGAAAATTTAAAACCATTTTTTTAATAAAAGTCAATACTTTTAGAATATATTTAATAGATAAAATAATAATATTTTTTATTTTTTTCATATTAACCTTCAAAAGCATTATTTTAAAAATATTTATAAAAAATAGTAATAGTTTTTACAAAAATAAAGAAATTTTTATTTTTTTAATCTATCACAGAATTTAATTAAATTAAAATAGTTATCTATAGAAAATATTTTTTTTTAATAAAAAATAGAAAAAATCCGATTAAATACAAAATAAAAGATAAAAACAAATAAATTAATTTAGAACTATATATTAACCAAATAAAATAAAGTATATTAATAAAACCAACAAATATAGTAAGAATCTTTTTTTTATTGAAGGATATTTTTATTAAAGTACTACTTACAAAAATATAAGGAATTAAAATTATTTCTGATGCAATAGTCAATAATTTAGTATAATTGGTATATTTAAATATATGAATTAACATTAAAGAAAATTGAATCATAAAATTTGTAATCCATAAAGAATAATATGGAATATCATTTTTATTTTTTAAACTAAAGATTTTAGGGAAAATATCGTCTAGTGATGCTAAATATGGAATTTCTATAGCTAAAATCATCCAAGTCAAATAGGAACTGCACATTGCAAATATAAAGCTAAAAGTAATAATAATTTTTCCATATTTTCCTATTTGATTTATTAAAATTGTAATAATAGATGGATTTTCTATCAATGCAAGATTAGATCTTGAAATATTTCCTATAGAAATAAATGTGATTATTATATAAAGTAATAATATGAAGAATACTGCTAATAATGTAGCATATCCTATAAATTTTTTTTTTTTGGACTTTCTTGATATTACAATAGCACCTTCTATTCCGATGAATAACCACAAAATTATTAAAACGGTATTTTGAATCTGTTCTAATATTGGAATATTCATCTCTATACCATAGAAATCAGAATAAAAAATATTTTTATCAAAATTCAAAATATTAAAAAAAATAAATATAATTAATGGTAATAACTTAGCTATAGTAGATAAATTATAAATTAATTTTGTAATTTTGATTCCGTGTAATATTATTAAATGAATACTCCATAAAAAAATAGATTCAACAATAAAAGAATTTATTTGATTTGTATTTTTTAAAAAATTAATAGTAAATATATTGATGCAAATCATTAATGAAGAAAAAAAAATTAATAAATAAGAAATATTGGAAATAATTGCTGATATCCAATAGCCCCACGCTGATAAAAAACCTACTGTATTTCCAAATCCTGATTTAGCATAACTGTATATACCTCCATCTAAATTAGGTTTAAATTTAGATAATAAAACTAAAGATATAGTAATAGATATAATTCCTATACTTGTAATAATCCAAGTTATAATTAAGGCAAAAGCTGAAGAAAATTGAGCTATGTTTTGAGGTAAACTAAAAATTCCTATTCCTAAAATAGAATTCATTACTAAAATAGTTAAATGAAATAAATTCAGTTTTTTATTTTTCAAATATATATTCCTTTATTTCTAAATTTTAATTTAGAATTAAAAAATTCTATATATAATACTTTTTATGTCAATTATTATTTTAATAAATTTTAAAAAAGATCTTTTATAAGATAAGTAACTTTAAATTACATTTTTTATTACTTATCAATATTGTGATATATGTTATAATTTAATGAAAAAAATTAAAAAAATTATATTTTTTTTAAAAAAAATTTTATTTATTGTTATATTGAAAGTAAATTTAATCAACTTCGTTCAAGCAAATAATATATCTGCAATTCGTATTGGTCATTCAAATGCTTATACTCGAATGACAATAGAATCTAGTAAGTATTTAAATTATAAATATTTTACTTTGTTAAATCCTAAAAGATTAGTAATAGATTTTGAAAATGTTTCTTTAAAAGAAGTTTTAAAATTTATTAATAAAAAAAAAATATTGTTTAAACCAAATATAGAATTATTAAGAATTGGACAATTTAATAAAAAAACAGTCAGATTTGTGTTTAAAAACAAAAAAAAAATTTTTTTAAAAACATCACGTATTGATCCTATTAATCATTTTAAATTTCGTTCAATTTTTGATTTTTATTTTGATGATAAAAAACTTAACAATCAAAAAAATAATCTTGTATTTAAAAAAAATCATTTTTTAATCAATAAAAAAAAACATCAACCAATTATTATTATGATAGATCCAGGTCATGGAGGTCAAGATCCTGGAGCTATAGGCTACTTTAAATCTACAGAAAAAAAAATAGTTTTAGAGGTTTCAAAAAAATTAAAATATTTTATTAATAAAGAACCTTATATGAAAGGATATTTAACTCGTGAATATGATGTTTTTGTTCCATTAAATACTAGAATCGAAAAAGCAAAAAAAGTAAAAGCAGATTTTTTTATATCAATTCATGCGGATGCATTCACTAATCGAAATGCTAAAGGTTCTTCAATATTTGCCTTATCCAAAAAAGGAGCGACAAGTAACTTAGCACTTTTTTTATCAAAAACACAAAATTCTATTTATAGTATAGATAATTTTAAAAAAAGTGGTGATAAATATTTAGATCATACTATTTTTGATTTGGTACAAACAGCTACTATTAGAACTAGTTTAAAATTTGGTGCTGAAATTTTAAATCAAATAAAAAAAATTAATACTTTACACAAAAAAAATGTTGAACAATCTACATTTCAAGTTTTGAAATCCCCTGGAATTCCTTCAATTCTTATTGAACTAGATTTTATTAGTAATAAAAAAGAGGAAAAGAAATTAAATAATATTAATTTTCAAAAACAAATAGCAAAATCTATTTTTTTAGGAATACAATCTTTTTATACAAAATATTATCTCTAATTTATTTAACTTCATTTTTTTTATTTTAAATAAAAATTATAGTAATAATGAAAAATTAGTGATTTTAAAAAATAAATTATGTATTTTATATAAAATGGTCAAACGATTTTTTTTTAATTTATCATTTTTATCTAAAATAATAACATTTTGAAAAAATAATTCTATACTTTTTTCTAATTCAAGCATATTAATTAATATTTTTTTATATTTTCTATAAGAAAATAAAGGAATTGATATTTTTTCTAAATATACTACTTTTGAGGCTAATTCTATTTCTTCATTATAAATTAATTGATTAAAATCAATATTGTTGTTTAATTCTATATTATTTTTTTGTAATATATTAAAAATTCTTTTATAAATTTTTATTATGTTCTGCATCAATTTATTTTTTTTAAAATATGTGATTGTATTAATTTTTATATCAATATCAATCATATTGGTTGGGGATACATTTAGTACTGATTTGATAACATTTTTATTATAACCTCTTGCAATATACCAACTATTAATTTTTTTTAATAAAAAATTTAATACTTTTTTTTTAGTTTCTGTATTGTTTAATTTATTTTGATATAATTTTATTGATTTATCGATTAAAATAGATAAATCTAAATCATATTTTTTTTTAATTATAATTGATAATATTCCAAAAGCTAATCGACGTAAACCAAAAGGATCTTTGTCACTTTTTATTTCATTATTAGAATTTGTTCCTATAATACCAACCAACGTATCTATCTTATCTGTAATAGCTAATATATCAGAAGTTTTATAATTTGGAACATGATCTCCATGAAAGTAAGGTTGATAGTGTTCTTTAATTGCAATGGCTATTTCTTTTTTTTCTTTATTATGTGCTGCATAATACATACCTACGACACCTTGTAAGTGAGGCATTTCAAAAACCATAGAAGTAGCTAAATCACATTTTGATAGTAATGCAGCACGTTGTGCATAAAATACATTTCCATTAATATAATTAGCAATGAACGATGAAAAAAGTTCTAATCTTTTTGTTTTATCATATAAAGATCCCAATTTTTTATGGAATGTAATTTTTTTTAAAAAAGGTAAATATTTTTCTAAGGATAAATTAAGATCTTTTTTTAAAAAAAAATTTATATCTAAAAAACGTGCATTAATTACTTTTTCATTTCCAATAATAATTTCTTGAGGTTTTATTGAATCAATATTAGAAACGAAAGCAAAATAAGGCATTAATTGATTTTTATTATTGTAAATAGGAAAATACCTTAAGTTTTTTTCCATAATAGTTACTATTATCTCTTTTGGAAGAGATAAAAAAAATTTGTCAAATTGACCAATTAATATTACTGGCCATTCAACTAAATATGTAATTTCTTCTAATAAAGAAGAAGAAATTTTTATAACGCCATTAATTTGTTTAATTTTATTTTTTAATTGTTTGACTATAGTATCTTTTCTTTGCTGATAATCAGCAATGACTTTTCCATGATTAAATAGAATATTTGGATATTCATCAGCAAAATTAATTTTAATTTTTCTTTTTCCTATAAATCTGTGTCCTAAAATGAATCTTTTATTTTTAATTCCATGTATTTCTCCATCAATCAATTGATGATTAAGCAACATTGTAAATGTTCGAATAGGACGAATAAAATACGTTTTTCCAACACCCCAACGCATTGATTCAGGAATTGATATTTTTTTAAGTGTTTTTTTAAAAATTAAAAATAATGATTCTTTAATATCAAATTTTATATCATTTTTTTTATATATATTTTCATTATTTAGATCTAAAGAAGAAATTTTTTTTCTAGAAAAATATTTTTCTTTTTGATTATTTAAAAAATTTTGTTGAAAAGATTGAATTTTGTTACAAAATTTTTTTGAATTAATAAGAGAATTATATTCTCTGGTGAAATGAATATGAACAATTTTTATTGCTAAACGTCTGGGAGTTGCATAATAAAATAAACTTTTATAAGAAAAATAATTTTTTTTTAATTGCTCTTTAATTTTTTCTTTTAAAGAAAAAATAATTTTATGAATGTATTTTGATGGTAATTCTTCAGTACCAATTTCAACTAAAAAAGTTTGATTCATATTTTTTTCCTTTAAAAGTATTAAAAAATTTATTTATTTTGATTAGAAATATAAATCTTTCCTATTTTTTTTATTAATTTTCTTATTTTAGATATATAACGTTGTCTTTCTGTGATGGAAATAGATTTTCTAGATTCTAGAATATTAAATATATGTATTATTTTTAATGTATATTCATAGGCTGTTAAATACAATGGAGGTTTTAAATCTAATAAATAAATAATTTCCTTTTGATATTCATTAAAAACATTTATTAAGAATTGAATATTAGCATATTCGAAATTATATTTCGATTGTTGTATTTCGTTTTCAAGATGAATATCTTTATAATGTAATTTATTATCTATGTTATTAGATAATAAAATTGAAAATATATCATTAGAATTTTGTATATACATTGCTAAACGTTCTAAACCATATGTGATTTCACAAGTTATTGGATTACAATCAATACCAGCAACTTGTTGAAAATAGGTAAATTGTGTAATTTCCATCCCATTTAACCATACTTCCCATCCAAGTCCAGACGCTCCTAATGTTGGACTTTCCCAATTATCTTCTATAAAACGAATATCATGAATGTTTAAATTAATGCCTAATTCTTTTAATGAAGATAGATACAAATCTTGTACATTATCTAATGATGGTTTGATAATAACTTGAAATTGATAATATTTTTGTAATCTATTTGAATTTTTTCCATATCTACCATCAGAAGGTCTTCTTGAAGGTTGAACATAAGCAAAACTAGCTGATTTTTGACCTAAACTATTAAAAAATGTTATTGGATGTGCAGTTCCAGCACCTATTTCTATATCGAAAGGTTGAACAATAGTACATCCATATTTAATCCAATAATTTTTTAATTTTGTTATTAATTCTTGAAAAGTTTCCATTTTTTTTGAATTATTCATTAACTATCTGTATAATAATACAGATACAAAACAATTTTTTAATTAAATTACAAATTAATATATATATAATATATATATTTAGCAAATATATATTATCTTTTATGGAAATTACTTTTTGTATATATAAATATTTTCCTTATGGTGGATTGCAAAAAAAATTTATAAAAATTCTTTTAGAATGTCAAAAAAGAGGCTATAAAGTACGAGTTTATAGTATGTCTTGGAGAGGAAAAATTCCAAAAAATATAAAATTAATATTATTTTTAATTAAAAAATATAGTAATCATAAAAAAAATGAAAGCTTTTATAAAAAAGTTACAAATCATATTAAAAAATTTCCTACAGATATTATTTTAGGATTTAACAAAATGCCTGGATTAGATTTTTATTATGTTGGAGATGTTTGTTTTGCAGATCTCCAGAAAAATTTTTTTTATAAATTAACTAATAGATATAAACATTATTTAAAATATGAACATGCAGTATTTAATATTAAAAGTAATACTAAATTATTAGTTTTAACAAAAATACAAATAAAAAAAATTCAAAAATATTATCAAACACAAAATTTTCGATTTTATAAATTATTACCAGGAATAGAATTTAATAAAAATTTATTTTTTAAAGAAAGAATTAATCAATATAGAAAAAATAAAAATATTGTTTTATTACAAATTGGATCAGATTTTTATAGAAAAGGTTTAGGTAGAACAATAAGAGCAATTTTTAATTTGCCAAATTATTTGAAAGATAAAGTAAAACTCATTGTGATTGGAGAATCTTCATCATTTAGATATAAATTATACTCTTTTTTTCTTGGTTTATACAAAAAAATTATTTTTCTTAATGGAAGAAATAATATTTATGAATTTATGAACAAAGCACATTTATTAATTCATCCTGCATACCAAGAAGCAGGAGGTAATGTTTTATTAGAAGCAATAGTATGTGCTTTACCAGTGATTACTACAGTAAATTGTGGATATTCTTTTTATATTAAAAAAGCAAAATGTGGTATTGTTCTTAATCTTCCATATCAACAAAAGAAATTGAATAAAGCATTAATTTATGCTTTAAATAATAATAATATATTAAAAAAATGGTCAAAATCTGCTTTTTTTTATAGTAAAAAAAAAGATTTTTATGGTTTAACTAATCAAGTAGTAGATATTATTACTAATAAAAAGTAAATAATAATAAATATTTTTTTAGCAAATATTTTTAATTTCTAATAAAATTTTTCTAATAATGCTTGGATGTCCAGCGATGATATTTCTAGATTTAATATAATTTTCTCCTCCAATTAAATCTGTAATGATTCCTCCTGATTCACGAATAAATAATAGTCCAGTAATAAAGTTAGATAGATTTAAGTTTATAAAACATAGTGCATCTATTCTTCCAGATGCTATATATACAAAATCAAGTGCAAACGAGCCAGTATATCGAAAATTAAAATATTTTTTATTAAGTTTTTTTATAATTTTATGAAATTTTTGAAAATTTTTTCCTTTATTATTTGGAAAATTTACAGCAATCATTATCGATTGTAATAAATTATTTTTTTTAATACGTAATCGATAATTATTTAATCTAACACCATAACCTCGAATGGCAATAAATAATTCATTTAATATAGGATTATAAATTACAGAAAATTCTGTTTTTTCTTTAATTTGTATCGCAACAGTGACTGCAAAGTGAGGAAAGTTATGAAGAAAGTTTGTTACACCATCTATAGGATTAATAATCCATCGAATATCATTTTTTTCGCTTAAAAGATTTAACATATTTTCTGTGATTATGAGATGTTTTGGATAAAATTTGTGAATAAATCTAGTAATTAATTCTTGTGCTTTATTAAAAATCAAAATTTTTTCTTCTTTCATTATAGAAAAATTTTGATTTTTAAATATAAAATCACCAGCTTTTCGAGCAGCTTGTATAGCAATATTAAGCATTGGATTCATAATAATCCTATATTTTTATTTTGATAAATATATTTTTTTTTGATAATTTTAAAAAATTATTATGTTATAATATTTTTTGTTTTTAATATATATAGATACGTAAGAAGATATATTCTTATTATTACTTATACAACTGGTCTAATATAGATTATTTTAGATTTTTTAAAAAATACAAATTATTATATGATAATAACGTGTCTAATATATGTTAGATATAAACTATAATATATAGTATTATTTTATACATAAAAATAAAATAATTTTTTTTAGGATTTTTTATGAAAAAAAATATTATCATTTTGTCTGATCAAAATTTTAAAGATCAAGTAGTCAACAATAAAGAATTTGTATTAGTAGATTTTTGGGCTGATTGGTGTACTCCATGTATTAATATTTCTAAAATTCTTGAAAAAATAGCTCAAGAATATGAAAAAAAATTAAAAATTGGAAAATTAGAAATTGATAAAAATCCAAAGATCACTATGGAATATAATATTCGTAGTATTCCTACATTAATTTTATTTAAGAATGGACAAATTCTAAAAAAAGAGGTAGGTTTTTTATCAAAAAATTATATATGCAATTTATTGAACAAATATCTTAAATATTAAAATAAAAAATAATAACTACTAGACTATACAAATATATATGTTATAATCAATCAAATAAAATTGAATGTTTACAAATAAAAAAAAATTTAGTGAAAAATATTTTAATTAACTTAAAATATAAATCTTAAGTTTTAATAAACCCACCATTATGAATCTAACTGAATTAAAAAATACATTAGTATCTGAATTAATTATTCTCGGAGAAAATATAGGATTAGAAAATTTAGCACGTATGCGAAAACAAGATATTATCTTTGCAATTTTAAAACAACATTCAAAGAGTGGAGAAGATATTTTTGGAAACGGTGTATTAGAAATATTACAAGACGGTTTTGGTTTTTTACGTTCTGCAGATAGTTCATATCTTGCAGGTCCAGATGATATTTATGTTTCTCCAAGTCAAATTCGTAGATTTAATTTAAGAACTGGAGATACTATATCTGGAAAAATTAGGCCTCCTAAAGAGGGAGAACGATACTTTGCATTACTTAAAGTAAATGAAGTAAATTTTGACAAACCAGAAAATGCTAGAAGTAAAATTTTATTTGAAAATCTTACACCATTACATGCTAATGATAGATTAATTATGGAACGTGGAAATGGTTCAACCGAAGATTTAACAGCAAGAGTATTAGATTTATCTGCTCCAATTGGAAGAGGTCAAAGAGGATTAATTGTAGCTCCTCCTAAAGCAGGGAAAACAATGTTATTGCAAAATATCGCAACAAACATTGCAAGTAATTATCCAGATTGTGTATTAATAGTTCTTTTGATTGACGAAAGACCAGAAGAAGTTACAGAAATGCAAAGACTTGTAAAAGGAGAAGTTATAGTTTCTACTTTTGATGAACCAGCATCAAGGCATGTTCAAGTTGCTGAAATGGTTATTGAAAAAGCAAAAAGATTAGTTGAACACAAAAAAGATGTTATCATTTTGTTGGATTCTATTACTAGATTAGCACGTGCCTATAATACTGTTATTCCTTCTTCGGGAAAAGTATTAACAGGAGGAGTAGATGCACATGCTTTGCATCGACCAAAACGTTTTTTTGGAGCTGCTAGAAATGTAGAGGAAGGGGGAAGTTTAACTATTATTGCTACCGCACTTGTAGATACAGGATCTAAAATGGATGAAGTGATATACGAAGAATTCAAAGGAACTGGAAATATGGAATTACATTTATCTAGAAAAATAGCAGAAAAACGTGTTTTTCCTGCTATTGATTATAATAGATCTGGAACAAGAAAAGAAGAATTATTAACAACTACAGATGAATTACAAAAAATGTGGATATTACGTAAAATAATTCATCCAATGAATGAAATAGATGCTATGGAATTTTTAATTAATAAATTGTCTATGACAAAGACAAATGATGAATTTTTTAATTTTATGAAACGTTCATAATAAAAGTATATTTTTTATATGTTATTACTGTAGTGGATAGTCAGATTATAATAACAACAATTATCTGATACAATTCAAAAAATCGTTATCAAAAATTGTTGTTATTAATTTTTATTTTTTTCTGTTTAATGAAAAATTAAATTTTTCCTATTAAATCTATTGAAGGATATAATGTAGCTTTTTCTTCATTCCAACTTGCTGGACATACTTCACCAGGATTATTAGAGACATGTTGAATTGCTTTAATTTTATTTAATAAATCAGATGCATTTCTTCCTACATTTTCTGGATTAATTTCAATACTTTTTATAATACAATCAGGGTTTATAATAAAAGTTGCTCTTTCTGCCAATCCCGATTCTTCGTCATAATTTTCTTGTTTATTAATTTTTTTTGACATAACATCAAAATTTCTCGTTAATACACCATTTGGATCACCAATCATAGTAAATTCTATTTTACTAATTGTATTAGAATGATTATACCATTCCTTGTGTGCAAAATGTGTATCGGTAGATATAGAATAAATTTCTACTCCTATTTTTTTGAATTCGTGATAAAAATTAGATAAATCTCCTAATTCTGTTGGACAAACAAATGTAAAATTTGCAGGATAAAAAAACAAAACACTCCAGTTTCCTTTAAGATTATTTTCAGTAACTTCTATAAATTTTCCTTTTTTTAGTGCATGAGATTTAAAGGATTGTACTTTAGTATTAATTAAAGACATTTCATATACTCCTTCTGAATATTTTCGTATTTTTTCAATAAGTTTAATATAAAAATATTAAATTTATTGAAAAAAAATTTCTAAAAAAATTATAACATATATTATATTAACTATGTATTTATTTTAAAAATATTTTAATTTAAAATATGAAAAATAAATCTGTCCTCTTAAAAATTTAAAATGAAAATATTAAAAAAAATAATAGAAGAAGCTTATAAAAAAATAGAAAAAAAATTAGATATTGATAACATTGAAATAGTATTATATGCAATAAATAAAATTATTTTAAAATTAAATGAAGGAAAGTTGAGAGTATCAGAAAAAAAATTAGGAAAATGGAAAACTCATCAATGGATTAAAAAAGCTTTGTTAATTTTTTTTGCAATAAAAAAAAATAAATTAATTAAATCTACAAAAATTAATTATTTTGATAAAATCAAAATGAAATTTTCTAATTACAATAGTCAAAAATTTGAAAAAGATAAAATTAGAGTTGTTTTTCCTGCAAATATTAGAGAAGGTGCATATATTGCAAAAAATACTGTTTTAATGCCATGTTTTATCAATATTGGTGCTTATATTGACGAAGGTACTATGATTGATACTTGGACTACCGTAGGATCATGTGCACAAATTGGAAAAAATGTTCATTTATCAGGTGGAGTAGGAATCGGTGGTGTTTTAGAGCCATTACAAGATTCTCCAACAATTATTGAAGATAATTGTTTTATTGGTGCACGTTCTGAAATTGTTGAAGGTGTTGTAATAGAAGAAGGTTCTGTAATTTCTATGGGAGTATACATCGGGAAAAGTACAAAAATTTATAATGTTAAAACAAATCAAATTAGTTATGGTCGTATTCCTGCAGGATCTGTAGTGTTGCCTGGTAGTTTACCTGAATCAAATGGAAAATATAATGTTTATAGTGCTATTATTATTAAAAATGTAGATGAAAGAACTAAATCAAAAATAAAACTTAATAAAATGTTAAGAATATGAAATTTTACATAAAATGAATAAATTAATTCTTGAATTAACAAAAAAATTAATTAGTAAAAAATCAATTAGTCCAAATGATTCTGGCTGTCAATCTATTTTAATCAAATATTTAAAAAAACAAAATTTTTATACTGAAGTTATGAAATTTCATGATACAACTAATTTATGGGCTTATCATGGAAATAAAGGGAAAACTTTAGTTTTTGCAGGTCATACTGATGTAGTTCCAACTGAAGACAATCATTGGATTTCTAAACCCTTTTCTGCGTATATTAAAAATGGATTTATTTATGGAAGAGGTGCATCTGATATGAAAGGCGCTATATCTGCTATGATAGTTGCAGCAAATAAATTTGTTAAAAAGTATCCTTTACATAAAGGAAAATTAGCATTTTTAATTACTTCTGATGAAGAAAATTTAGCTATTAATGGAAGTGTAAAAGTTATTCAAACTTTGATTAAACGTAAAGAAAAAATTAATTATTGTGTTATTGGCGAACCTACTAGTAAAAATAAAATAGCTGATACTATAAAACATGGAAGAAGAGGATCATTAACAGGTGTTTTAACAATAAATGGAATAGGTGGTCATATAGCATATCCTGATTTAGTTAAAAATCCAATTCATTTAATATTACCTTGTTTAAATGAATTAATTAAAAATGAATGGAATAAAAAAACAGAATTTTTTCCTTCTACTAAAATTCAAATTTATAGTATAAATACGGATAATATTGTAAACAATTCAATTCCAAAAAAAATAAAAATAAAATTTAATTTTCGGTATTCCCCAAATATAACTCAAAAAGAAATTCAAAAAATAGTACAAAAAATAATTAAAAAATATTTATCAGATTTTCAAATTAAATGGATATCGTTTGCTAGTCCATTTTTAAATAAACCATCTAAATTAGTTAAAATAGTCAATGAAGTTATTTATCAGAATTGTGGTTATTTTCCTAAATTATCTACTGATGGTGGAACTTCTGACGGTCGTTTTTTTAATAAAATAAAAGGAATACAAATTGTAGAATTAGGATTGTTAAATCATACTATTCATCAAGTTAATGAATATGTTCAAATTCAAGACTTATATAAACTATCTGATTTATATTTTCATATCATGAAGAAAATATTATTATAAATTTATAAAAGCTATTTTTATACATAAAAATATATCTTTGTGAGTTATATATATCTATATATAATCTTTTTTTATTATATTATTAAATATAATTTGATACGGTGAGAAATTATTATGTTACATATTAAAAAAGAAGGGTTAACATTTGATGATGTATTATTAATCCCTGCACATTCTTATATATTACCAAATAATACAGATTTATCAGTTAAATTAACAAATAGTATTTCTTTGTCTATCCCGATGCTTTCTGCTGCAATGGATTCTGTAACAGAATCTCGTTTAGCTATTTCATTAGCTCAGGAAGGTGGAATAGGATTTATTCATAAAAATATGTCTTATAAAAAACAGGTAAGAGAAGTAAAAAAAGTTAAAAGATATGAAAGTGGAATTATATTAGATCCTATTACAGTAACGTCAAGAACCACAATTAGAAAAGTTTATGAAATGGCTAAATGTAATGGTTTTTCTGGATATCCTGTAATGGATGATAATAAAAAAGTTATTGGTATTATAACAAAGCGTGATATTCGATTTGTTAATAATCTCGATCAATGTGTAACTAATGTTATGACACCAAGAGATCAGTTAATTACAATTCAATATGAAGATTTACATAATGAAAAAAAAATTATATCTAGAATTATGCATGAAAAAAGAATTGAAAAAATATTAATAGTAGATAAAAATTTTTATTTATTTGGAATGATTACAATAAAAGATCTTCAAAAATCAGAAGAAAAACCATATGCATGTAAAGATGAACAAGGTAGGTTAAGAGTAGGTGCTGCAATAGGAATTAATAGTGAAGAAGAACATATTAACGAATTAATTAAGGCTGGAATAGATATTTTATTAATAGATTCTTCTCATGGACATTCTAATCAAGTACTACAATATATTAGAAAAGTTAGATTAAATTATCCTAATTTACCAATTATTGGAGGTAACGTAGTAACTGGAGAGGGAGCTAATGCCTTAATTAAGGCTGGTGCTGACATTATAAAAGTTGGTATTGGACCTGGATCTATTTGTACAACACGAATTGTTACTGGAGTTGGTGTGCCTCAAATTACAGCAATTTCTGATGTAGCATATGCTCTAAAGAAGAAAAATATTCCAATCATTGCAGATGGGGGTATTCGATTTTCTGGAGATATTGCTAAAGCAATAGCTGCAGGTGCTTCTTGTGTTATGGTTGGTTCAATATTTGCAGGAACAGATGAATCTCCAGGTGAAATAATAATTTTCAAAGGAAGATCTTATAAAATTCATCGAGGAATGGGATCTTTAAATGCCATGATGAAAGGAAATACGGCAGACAGATATTTTCAATGTAATAATAACAAAATAGAAAAATTAGTTCCAGAAGGTGTAGAAGGATTAGTACCATACAAGGGATCAATAGAAAATATTATTCATCAACAAATGGGTGGATTACGTTCTTGTATGGGATTAACTGGATGTGCAAATATTAATGATTTGCAAAATAAAACAAAATTTATTCGAATTAGTAATGCTGGTATTAAAGAAAGTCATGTTCATAACATAATTATTACAAAAGAATCTTCAAATTATACTTTGAATTAAATAATATTTAATTTAAAATATAAATAAAAATATCGTATGGATTCATTTTTTAAATGAATAAGAAAAATAATCAAAATGGAAGAATATTAATTCTTGATTTTGGTTCTCAATATACTCAACTTATTGCGCGTTGTATTCGTGATATAGGAGTATATTGTGAATTATTATCTTGTGATGCTCAAAAAATAGAAATTAAAAAATTTAATCCTAGTGGTATTATATTATCTGGTAGTTATCAAAGTGTTACAAATTTTGATAGTCCTAAAATTACTGAATATATATTACAATCAAATTTACCTGTATTAGGAATTTGTTATGGTATGCAAGTTATGTGTTTTCAATTAGGAGGTACAGTTGAAAAAATAAATAAAAAAAGAGAATATGGTTATTCAAAAATATTTATTAAAAAAAAATCAGAATTATTAGGTAATATTTATGATGATATCAATCAAAATAAAGAAAAATTTTTAGATGTTTGGATGAGTCATGAAGATACAGTTACATCTATTCCTAAAGATTTTTTTGTTGTTGGGAGTACAAAAAATTGTGAGTATGCAATTATTGAACATAAATCAAAAAAAATGTATGGTTTACAATTTCATCCTGAAGTAACACAGACTATTCAAGGTAAATCAATTTTAAAGCGTTTTGTTTTAAAAATTTGTAACTGTAGACAATATTGGAAAACTTCTTTAATGATTAATGATAGTATCAGTAAAATTAAAAGAAAAATTAATAAAGATTATGCAATTTTAGGTTTATCTGGAGGTATTGATTCTTTAACATCAGCACTATTAGTACATCGTGCAATCGGTAATCAATTAATTTGCATTTTTGTTAATAATGGTTTGTTACGTTTCAATGAAACAAAAGAAATTATTGATAAATATTCAAAATTATTTCATTTGAATGTTATTTATATTGATTCTGAAAAAAGATTTTTAGATTCTTTAATTGGAATTCAAGATCCAGAAAAAAAAAGAAAAATTATCGGACATCTTTTTATAGAAATTTTTAACGAAATAGCTAAAAAATATAAAAAAGTAAAATGGTTAATACAAGGTACTATATACCCTGATTTAATTGAATCAACTTCATTTTCTAATGATAAAAAATCAAAAGTAATTAAATTACATCATAATGTTGGTGGATTACCAAAAGTAATGAAATTAAAATTAATTGAACCTTTAAAATTTTTTTTTAAAGATGAAGTTAAAAAAATTGGTAAGAATCTTGGTATTCCATATGATATTTTACATCGTCATCCATTTCCCGGTCCTGGATTAGCAGTAAGAATAATAGGAGAAGTAAAAAAAGAATATTGTGATTTATTAAGATTAGTGGATGAGATTTTTATTGAAGAATTAAAAAAGAAAAAACTTTATTATAGAATAGATCAAGCATTTTCTATTTTTATTCCAGTACGTTCTGTAGGAATAATGGGAGATCGTAGAAAATATGATTGGGTAATTGCATTACGTGCAATTAATACTACAGATTTTATGACAGCAAAATGGACTCCTTTATCACATAAATTTTTATCTCATGTTTCCAATAGAATTATTAATGAAATATCTGGAATTTCAAGAGTAGTTTATGATATTACAGATAAACCACCATCTACTATAGAATGGGAATAATTTTTTAAAATTTTTTTTTGATATTATTTATTAATAATATCATTGATATGATATTATTAATAAATAATATAATTTAAAATGTATATTTTTATTAGGTTATTATAATGTTCAATAAAATTAATTTTTATAATAAAGAAGATTTATATGCCTCTAGTAAGGGGGAATTATTTGGAAAAAATGGACCTCCATTACCTTCTGGAAAAATGTTAATGTTAGATCGTATTGTAAAAATGAAAAAAGATGGAGGATATTTTAATAAAGGATTCATAGAAGCTGAATTAGATATAAATCCAAATTTATGGTTTTTTTCTTGTCATTTTATTAATGATCCAGTTATGCCTGGTTGTTTAGGATTAGATGCAATGTGGCAATTAATAGGTTTTTATCTTGGATGGATAGGAGGAAAAGGGAAAGGACGTGCATTGGGTGTAGGAGAAGTAAAATTTACTGGACAAATATTACCAACATCAAAAAAAGTTGTATACAGAACACATTTAAAAAGAGTAATTAATAGAAAATTAATTGTTGGTTTGGGAAATGGTGAGGTTTTTGTTGATAAAAAACTAATTTATACTGCTACAGATTTAAAAGTTGGATTATTTCAAGACACATCTATATTTTAATTTTAATAATTTTTTTAATTTAATTAATTATTTTTTGTTTTTTTATTTTTTTAGCATTTAATTGTGTTATTTTTATCGATTTATGTAATATTTTTATATAACTTATATTTTTAAACACTTTTTTTGGTATTTTTTCAGATAATTCTATAATTGAATAAGAAGAGTGTATTTTAACATATCCGATATCTGAACTATTTATTTTAGATTCGTTTAAAATAGCACCAACAATATTTCTTGTTTCTACACCATCATGTTTTCCTATTTCTATTCGAAATAATTTCATTTTTTTAAATTTTGAATATTTTTTTTTATTTTTTTTATTAAAAATTAATTTCTTTTTTTTATTAGGAAAAATTTTTTCTTTTATAATATTTTCTTTTGGTAAAATTAGCGGTTTTTTCCCTTCAGCTATTTTTAATAGTATTATAGCTAATGTTTCTATATTCATTTTAGGTGGTATGATTTTATAAATCAAATCTTTATATTTTTTAAAATCAATTTTTTTTGATTCATTTTCTATATTTTCTGTAAATTGAATTTGTCTTTTTTGACTTATAAAAGTAGAGGTTGGAAGTTTAATTTCAGAAATAGGTTGTTTAATCATTCTTTTGATATTATATAATAATCTTTTTTCTCTATTATTAATAAATAAAATAGCACGACCTTTTCTACCTGCTCTTCCTGTTCGTCCGATACGGTGTATATAAGATTTTGCATCTATTGGAATATCATAATTAATGACTAAAGTAATACGGTCTACATCTAATCCTCTTGCAGCAACATCAGTTGCAATTAATATATCAAGATTTCCATTTCTCAAACGTTCTAATGTTTCTTCTCTTAAAGATTGATTCATATCTCCATTTAATGCTGAACTATTATATCCATTTTTTTCTAATATTGAAGAAATTTCTAAAGTAGCATTTTTTGTACGTACAAAAACGATTGCAGCATCAAAATTTTCTGATTCTAAAAAACGTATTAAAGCTTCTTTTTTTTTAATACCATATACAATCCAATAATTTTGATAAATATTAGGTTGTGTATCAATATTTGATTCTATTCTAATCTCTTTAGGCAATTTCATAAAATGATTAGTAATATTTCGAATAGCATGAGGCATTGTAGCTGAAAATAAAGCTGTTTGATGTTTTTTTGGAATACAATTGATAATTTTTTTTACATCTTCAATAAATCCCATTCTTAACATTTCGTCAGCTTCATCGAGAACTAAACTATTTAAATGAGATAAGTTTAATGTACCTCTATTTAAATGATCTAATAATCTACCTGGTGTTCCAACAACTATTTGAGGTCCATTTTTTAAAATTTTAAATTGAATATCATAACGTTGTCCTCCATATAAAGCAACAATATTAATTTCATTCATATGTTTAGAAAATTTTTTCATTTCTTCAGCAACTTGAATGGCTAATTCTCTAGTTGGTAATAAAACTAATATCTGGGGGAATGACAAATGAATTTTAATATTTTGTAATAGAGGTAGGCCAAATGCTGCGGTTTTTCCACTTCCTGTTTGAGCCATACCTAATACATCTAATCCTTCTAATAAATAAGGTATACATTTCTCTTGTATTGGTGATGGTTTCTTATAACCAAGATCATTTAATGCATTCAAGATAGGTTTAATTAAACCTAATTTAGCAAAAGGAATCATCTTTTCATTAATCATGTACAGTATAGACCTTATATACTACTTTATTTGTTAAATTATTTTTAACTATTTATTTTATTTTTTAAAAAAATAAAATAAATATGAACTAATATTTATTTTATAAATTTATCTAAAGAAGAAACAGCATCTTTCATACTTAATCTAATACGACCATTTCTATCTATATCCAATACTTTGACTATTACTTCTTTTCCAATTTCTAAATAATCACTAACTTTTTTTACACGTTTTTCTGTTATTTGAGAAATATGTACCAAACCTTCTTTAGTACCTCCAATATTTACAAATGCACCAAAATCTACAATTTTAGTTACAACACCTTTATATGTTCTACTAATTTCTACTTTAGCAGTAATATATTCAATTCTTCGAATTGCTTCTTGTGTTTTTAAACAATCTGTCGCAGCAATTTTTACAGTACCATCATAATCAATTTCAATTGACGTCCCAGTTTCTTCTGTTAACGCACGAATAACTGAACCACCTTTTCCAATAACATCTTTAATTTTTTCAGGATCAATGTGTATAATATGAATACGAGGAGCAAATTCTGAAATTTCTTTTTTTGGAAGACTGATTGTTTTTTGCATGAAGTTTAAAATTTCATGTAAAGAATCTTTTGCTTGTTTTAAAGAATTCTTTAATATTATTTCGTTAATACCTTCAATTTTTATATCCATCTGTAATGCAGTAATTCCATTGAAAGTACCGGCTACTTTAAAATCCATATCACCTAAATAATCTTCATCTCCCAAAATATCTGAAAGAATAACAAATTTATTATTCTCTTTAACTAAGCCCATAGCAATACCAGCAACTGCTTGTTTAATTGGTACACCTGCATCCATTAAAGCTAAAGAAGCACCACAAACAGATGCCATCGAAGATGAACCATTAGATTCTGTAATCTCAGATACAACACGAATAATATATGGAAAATCTTCTTGTTTTGGTAAAACTGATAAAATTCCTCTTTTTGCTAATCTGCCATGTCCAACTTCACGACGTTTTGGAGCACCAATAATTCCTAGTTCTCCAACAGCGTAAGGAGGAAAATTATAATGAAATAAAAATCGATCAGTATATTCTCCAACTAATTCATCAACAATTTGTGCATCTCTTTCCGTACCAAGAGTAACAGTTACCAATGCTTGTGTTTCTCCTCTAGTAAACAGAGCAGAACCATGAGTACGAGGTAAAATACCAATACGTACATCTAATGGACGTATCATGTCATATTTTCTTCCATCAATTCTAAATTTTCCATCTAATATTCTTTTTCTTACAATTTTTTTTTCTAATTTTAGAAAAATTTGATTAATATTAGACAAATCTAAAGTATCATCTTTTATTAAGAAATCATTTGTAATCTTTTCTTTAATTTCATTAATAGTATTCAATCTTTTTTCTTTTTCAAAAATATAATAAGCTTCTTTTAATTTGTTTTTAGATAATTTAGATATGTAATTGTCTAATTCTAAATTTTCTGATTCTACTGGTATATCCCATTTTTTATTTCCTACCTTTGAAACTAAAGTATTAATATTTTTTATTACAATTTGTTGCTTTTCGTATCCAAAAAAAATAGCATCAAGAATCTTTTGTTCATTTAATAAATTAGACGAAGATTCTACCATAATTAAAGCATTAGATGTGCCAGATACAATTAAATCTAATTTACTTTTTTTCAATTCATTAAATGTTGGATTTAATACATACTTATTATCAATATATCCAACTCGAGCAGCACCAATAGGACCATTAAATGGTATTTCTGATAAAGATAAAGCTGCTGAAGCACCTATTATAGAAACAATATCCGGACAAATATCTCCATTGATTGACATAACAGTTGCAATAATTTGTATTTCGTTAATAAAACCTTTTGGGAATAAAGGACGAATAGGACGGTCAATAAGCCTAGAAATTAATATTTCATTTTCATTTGGACGTCCTTCTCTACGAAAAAAACTACCAGGAATTTTTCCAGCAGCGTATGATTTTTCCTGATAATTAACAGTTAATGGAAAAAAACTTTGATCTTTTTTCTTTTTTTTATCTCCTACTATTACTACAAATACTACAGTATCATCCATGTTTACCATAACTGCAGAAGTCGATTGACGAGCTATCATTCCTGTTTCAATAGTAACAGTATGTTTTCCATATTGAAATTTATGAACAATTGGATTTAGCAAAATAAATGTCCTTTTAATAACAATTTATTATTATAATCAGATGAAATTAATTTAATTTATAGAAATCGAATTTTATTTTTCAATACTTAATGAAAATTAGATATTTTTTATTAGAAAATGAAATTATAAAAATATTCTTAATAAGAGTGCTTTATCGACGTAATCCTAAAGATTCAATTAATTTGTTATATATAACAATTTTTTTTTTCTTTAAGTAATTTAATTGACTACGTCGATGAGATACCATACGTAATAAGCCAATGCGACTATGATAATCTTTAGAATGCTTCATAAAATGATCTTTTAAAGAATTAATTTTTTCCGTTAACAAAGCTATCTGAACTTCACTAGATCCACTATCGTATTTAGTTTTGCCATATTTTAAAATAATTTTTTTTTTAAGATCATTAGAAATAGACATATTCTATACTCCAAACTTTTCTAAAATTCAATAACTTATTTAAAATTAAATTTATGATAATATCATACTATTTAATTTTAAATAATGCAAGATTGATAATCTGATTACTAATTATTTTTTTAATATTTGATAAAGGAAAATTTTTTCTTTATCAATAATTTTTCCAATTCCTATTATTTTTTTTTCAATACCTTCTGTAATTTTAATAAAATCTCCTTTCAAATATGTATGATTATTAATATTTAAATATCTATTTTTTTGAAAATAGATTGATTCTTTTGTAGAAAGATTCATAATAGGTAAATGACTAATAGCTGTTTCTATCGGAAGCAAGAGAGAGTCTAATTCTTTAAATAAAGAATTAGAAGAATTTTTATTTTTTTCATTAATATTATTTAATTTTTCTAAAGTTATTAATTTAAAAGTAATGTAATTTGCTACATTTAATCTTCTTAGATAACTAACATGTGCTCCACAACCTAATAAATTTCCTATATCATCTATTAAACTACGTATGTATGTTCCTTTAGAACATAGAATATCTAATTCTAACTCTTTTTTAACCCATCTTTTTAGTTTTAAATGATGAATCATAATTGGCCTTCTTTTAGAAGGAATTGTAATACCTTTTCGAGCATATTTATATCTTGGTATACCATTATATTTAATTGCAGAATATGTAGGAACAGTTTGGTATATTAAACCATTAAAATAGTTTAATACATCATTTAATTTTTTTTCAGTTATATTAACCGTTCTTTGTTTAATAATACTTCCAGTTGAATCTGCTGTATTTGTTGATATACCTAGATGTGCAATAACTTGATAGTTTTTATTTGCATTTAATAAAAATTGAGAAAATTTTGTAGCATTTCCAAAACAAATAGGCAACATACCTGTAGCTAAAGGATCTAAAGATCCAGTATGTCCTGCTTTTTTAGCTTTAAATAAAATTCGTGTTTTTTGTAAAGCATAATTAGAAGTAACAAAATTAGGTTTATCCAATAATAGTATCCCATTTACATCTCTGTATTTTTTTTTCATTTTTATGTAAAAATTAAATAATAACAAGTTACATTATTTTTTTTTGTATATAACGTCTCTTATTATTTTAGATATCATTATACCTTTATCAAGAGAATCATCATATATGAAAAATAACTGTGGTAAAATTTTTAGATAAATTTCTTTTCCTAACAAAAATCGAATATATCCAGATAAATAATTTAATAAAAAAATATTATTTTTTATTGTTTTTTTTTTATCATTAACCAAATTTAAAAATGTAACAAAAATTTTTGCATACAAAAGATCGCGAGATATTTTAACATCTAAAACATTTGTCATTTTTATTTTTGGATTTCTTATAGTTTTTTGTAATATTGAAGCAATTGTTTTTTTTATTTCATTTGAAATACGTTCGGAACGAGTATGAAATTTGTTCATATCATAAATTCACTTATTAAATAAAAAAATTTTCTAAAAAAATAATTTAACATTTATTTAAAATATCTAATGATTCTATAATATCTCCAGAAGAAATATCATAAAAATCTTTTATTACTATTCCACATTCCATTCCATTTTTAACTTCATGTATGTCATTTTTAAAACGACGCAATGACTCTAGCATACCTTCGTGTATAACAATATCATCACGTAACAAACGAATATTATTATTTCTTTTAATTATACCATTTATTACTTTACAACCAGCAACAATATTTTTTTTAGATATCATAAAAATATTTTTTACTTCTGCTACTCCAATGATTTTTTTTCTATCTTCTTGAGAAGATAATTTAATAATTATCTTTTTAATATCGTTAATTAATTGATAAATTACTGAATAAAAACGACAATCTATTTTTTCTTTTTCAATAATTTTTTTTGCAGATAAATCACAACGTACATTAAAACCAATAATCATTGCATGACAGGATATAGCTAATATAGCATCATTTTCTTTAATACTACCCACTCCAAAAGAAATAATATGAACTCTAATTTCATTTGATAACAATTTAATACTATTAATAATAGCCTCTATACTTCCTTGTACATCAGTTTTTAAAATTATATTTAATACTTTGTGATTGTTTTTCATATTAGAAAATAATTTTTCTAATTTTATTCTTTTTTGTTGTTTTAATTTTATTTCTTTAAATTTATTTAAACGATATGTAGCAATTTCTCTTGCTTTTTTTTCATTTCTTACTACTGAGATAGTATCTCCAGATAACAAGATATCAGAAAATCCTAATATTTCTACAGGAATAGAAGGTCCTGCTGATAATATTTCTTTTCCAAATTCATCATACATTGCACGAATTTTTCCATATTGAAAGCCCGATAATACTATATCACCTTTAGATAACATACCTTTTTGAACTAAAACAGTTGCTATTACTCCTTTTTTTTGATCTAAGTAAGATTCAATAATAACACCTGAAGCCCTGCCTACACTAATACTTCGCAATTCTAACATTTCAGATTGTAATAAAATGGATTCTAATAACGTATCTACACCATATCCAGTTTTTGCAGATATTTTAACAAATTGTACATCTCCTCCCCATTCTTCAGATAAGATATCATATTTTGAAAGCTGATTTTTAATTCGTTCTAAATCAGTAACATTTTTATCAATTTTATTAATAGCAACTATAATAGAAACATTTTCTCTTTTAACATGTTTAATAGCTTCAATTGTTTGTGGCATGACTCCATCATCTGCAGCTACAATTAAAACAACTATATCAGTAATTTTCACTCCTCTAAATCTCATTTCTGAAAATGCAGCATGTCCTGGAGTGTCTAAAAAAGTGATTGCTCCATTTTTTGTTTTGACATGATATGCACCTATACGTTGTGTAATTCCACCTAATTCTTTCTGAGTGATTTGACTAGATCGAATATAATCTAATAAAGTAGTTTTACCATGATCTACATGTCCCATAATAGTTACTATTGGTGGTCTAATTTCGGATGATACATTTTCAATACTACGATCATTTAATAATTCATTTTCAATATTATTAGAATTTTGTAATATTGCCTTATGACCCATTTCTTCTACTACAAGTTGTGCAGTTTCTTGATCGAGAAATTCATTAATAGAAAATGAAAATCCCATTTTTTTCATATTTTTTATTACTTTTGAACTTTTTATTGCCATTTTGTTTGATAAATCTACAATAGAAATTGTTTCTGGAATTAATATATTTTTATTAATTGAGGCAATTGGTTTTCTAAAATTTTGTTGTAGTTTACTTTTTTTTATTATTTTTTCTTTATTATTTTTATTAGTAAAATTTTTAAATTGTTCAATATTATTCTGATCATAAAAATGATAATTTTTTTTTTGTTTTATATTTTTCTTATTACGAACTTGAATATAATTTTTAATATTACTTAAATTATTATTATTTATAATGTCTTCTTTTTCTTTAAAAGAAATATCTAAATAATTATTTTTAATATTTTTATTTTTGTTAAATTTATTATTTTTTTTATCAAAAATTGTTTTTTCTAATTTTATTTCTTTTGCTAATTTTTTTTTATTTTTTTCTTTATTTTTATAAATTTCAGTTACTTTTAATTCTTTTTTTATTTTTTTTATAGTATTAATATATATTTTTTTTTCTTTTAAAGAAAATTGTGGTTTTTTGTTAATTAAATCATTTTTATTTAAAATAGAAGAATCATTTTTTTCTAAATTTATTTCTATATTTTGCATTTTATTGTTTGTATTTTTAGAATCAGATTCTGGTTTTACAATATCATACTGTATATATTTTCTTTTTTTTCTAACTTCCACATTAATAGATTTACTTTTTCCACCAGTTATAGGAACATTTAATATTGTCTTAATTTTTTTTTGTAAAATTAATTTATTTATTTGATTATTTACTAATCCATTATGATTATTATTTAAATAATCTAATAATATTTCTTTCTCTTTTTGAGAAATTATATCATTACATTTTTTTTCAATTCCTATTTCATGAAATTGTTTAATTAGACGTTCTGTAGAAATTTTTATTTCTTTTGCAAATAATTTTAAAGTTTGTTCTACCATCCTATTTCCCTACTAAAAATTATTTTTTTCTTTAGAAAACCAACAAATATTTCTTGCAAACATAATCATATCACCAGCTTTTTTATTATCAATTTTTTCAATATCTTTTAAATCTTCAACAGATTGTTCTGCAAAATCTTCTAATGTAACAATTTTATTAGAAAATAATTTTCTTGCTAATTCTTCATTCATGCCTGGTATTTTTAATAAATCTTGTGATATATTTTTTTTATTTGTAATTTCTTTTTGATTTAATTTTAATGTAATCAACGCAGATTTAGCTTTTAATCTTAATTTTTGTATTTTAGACTGACTAAATCCTTTTATTTGAAATAATTCTTTTATTGGAATATATGCTAATTCTTCTAATGTAGAAATACCTTCTTCTATAAGAGATTTTGCAGATTCTGAATCTAAATCAAGGTGTGTCATAAAAGAATCCATTGCATTTTTAATTTCTTTTTGATGCTTATCTTCTAAATCTTCTGACGTCATTACATTTAATTCCCATTTTTCATCGTTTTGATGTTTTTTTAATAATTGTGAAGCTAATCGAACATTTTGACCATTTCTACCAATTGCTTGGGCTAAATTAGTATTTTCAACAGCTATATCAATTGTGTATTTATTTTCATCTACTACAATAGAACCAACATTAGCAGGAGCCATAGCATTAATAACAAATTGTGCAGAATTTGGATCCCATAAAACAATATCAATTCTTTCTCCTCCTAATTCTGTAGATACAGCTTGTACTCGAGATCCTCTCATACCAACACAAGCTCCAACAGGATCGATACGTTTATCGTTAGTTTTTACTGCAATTTTTGCTCTAGAACCTGGATCTCTAGCTGTTGCTTTAATTTCAATAATTCCTTCACCAATTTCTGGAACTTCAATGCGAAACAACTCAACTAACATTTCTGGTTTAGAACGACTAATGAATAATTGTGCACCTTTAGATTCTGGACGTATATCGTATAAAACACCTCTTACTCTATCTCCATGTCTGAAATTTTCTCTTAATAACATATCTTCACGTAAGATAATACCTTCAGCGTTATTTCCTAAATCCAAAATAATATTTTCTCGATTAATTTTTTTTACTATACCAGTAATAATTTCTCCTTTTTGTTCAGAAAAACGCTGAACGATCATAGATCGTTCTGCTTCTCGTACTTTTTGCACAATAACTTGTTTTGCTGTTTGTGTTGTAATACGATCAAATTTAACAGATATAATTTTATTTTCTATAAAATTTCCTAATTTAACATTTTTATAATTTAATTGTGCATCCTTTATAGATATTTCACGTTCTGGTCTCAAAACATTTTCTACAATTAACCAACGTCTAAATGTGTCAAATTTTCCTGTTTTTCTATCAATATTAACTCTAATATCTATTTCTTCTTCATTTTTTTTTTTTGTTACTGTAGCTAAAGCAATTTCAATAGCTTCAAATATTTTTTCTCTAGGAAGAGATTTTTCATTGGACACTGCTTCAACTACTGTTAAAATTTCTTTATTCATTAAATTGCCTTTACAATTCTTCTTAAATAAGAAAGTTTTTTATAAAAAATTTTTATTATTTTTAATAATATTATTAAATTTTAAACTTTTTAAATAATTTGAATTATTAAATAATTACAAAAAATTTTTTTAAATAATAAAAAACCCCAAAAAAAAATTAAGGGGTTTAATAATAATCTTATTATATTAATAATAAGTTTTTTATTTGTAAATTCATTTTTTAGAATATTAAATTAAATATAAATTTTTTTATATTTATTTAATCTTTGGTTGCGGAGGTTGGATTTGAACCAACGACCTTCGGGTTATGAGCCCGACGAGCTACCAAACTGCTCCACTCCGCGATATATTTTTATTATAATATCATTATTATATATTAAATGCAACTAATCTTTTACATTCTGGTGCCGAGAACGGGATTTGAACCCGTATGTCTTTTTTAGACACTACTCCCTCAAAGTAGCGTGTATACCATTTTCACCATCTCGGCAAAAAAATAATAAAAAAAATTATTATTTATTTTTTTATTTATTATCAAAATTTTTCTTTTTAATATTTAATTCTGTACCAATATTTTCCCATTTTTTTTCTGTTTTGTTTTGTTTAATTGTTAAATTTCCTAAAATTAAACTAAATATAAAAAATAATGCTGCAAAAAAAGAAGTTAAACGTGTAATAAAATTACCTGTTCCAGGATTGTTAAAAAAATTTTTTGTAGAATTTAATCCTAAAATGGCATTGTTTTCTGATTCTTTTCCTTGAAAAAAAATAATAAGTATTATTAATATAATAGAAACTAATGAGAATAGTATTAAAAAAAGTAAAAACATATTTTTTTAACCTTTTAAAGTTATTAATATTTTTATTATCAAAAAATTAATTTAATTTTTTGATAATATTGGATACACGATTTGCTATCATTTTTATTTGAAATTTATTTTTACCTTCTACCATAATTCGAATTAATGGTTCTGTTCCAGATTTTCTTAATAAAATTCTTCCGTTGTCTTTTAATTCTTTTTTAACTTCTTTAATTACATTTAAAATATTGTTAGTATTTAATGGATTATCCGAATGATAATAATTTACATTAATTAAAATTTGAGGAAATAAAGTCATCTCTCGAGATAATTTATATAAATTTTTATTATTCTTTATCATTATACTTAAAACTTCTAAACTAGCAATAATTCCATCTCCAGTAGTATTTTTATCCAATAAAATAATGTGTCCTGAATTTTCTCCCCCATAAAACCAACCTTTTTCTTTTAATTTATTTAAAATATAACGATCACCTACATTAGCTCTCATAAATGGTACTTTTAATTTTTTTAACTCTATTTCTAATCCCATATTACTCATTAACGTACCAACTACTCCTCCATGTAAACATCCATTTTGTAATAAATTTTTTACAATAATATACAAAATTTGATCTCCATCAATTCTATTTCCATAATGATCAACCATAATGACACGATCACCATCACCATCAAATGCAAGACCAATATTCGCCTTTTCTTTAATAACACGTTTTTGTAGAGTATCGATATTAGTCGTTCCACATGATTTATTAATATTAAATCCATTAGGATTACAACCTATCAAAATGACATTTGCTCCTAATTCAGTAAATACATTAGGTGCAATATGATAAGTAGATCCATTAGCACAATCTAAAACTATTTTTAATTTTTCTAAACTTTGATTAGATGGAAAAGTACTTTTACAATATTCTATATATCGACCTGGTGCATCTATAATTCTACTTGCTCGTCCTAATTTTACAGAATCTACACAATAAATAGGTTGATCAATTGTTGCTTCTATTTCTCGTTCAATTTCATCAGGTAGTTTCATACCATTCATCCAAAAAAATTTTATTCCATTGTCATAATACGGATTATGAGATGCTGATATTACTATGCCTGCTTCAACATTATAAGTTCTAGTTAAATAAGCAATAGCCGGAGTAGGAAGTGGACCAGTAAAAACAATAGATAAACCTGCAGATGATAACCCTGCTTCTAAAGAAGATTCTAACATATATCCTGATATACGTGTATCCTTACCTATGACTATTTTATTTGTGCCATATTTTTTTAATACTTTTCCAACAGCCCATCCTAATTTTAAAAAAAATTCTGGTGTAATAGGATGTTTGCCAACTTTACCACGAATACCATCTGTTCCAAAATATTTTTTACTACTCATAATAATTTTTTTTTAAAAATGAAAGAGTCTTTTTTACAATTTTCATACACTCTACTGTTTCTTTAACATCATGAGTACGAATAATAGATACTCCTTGCATAGCTGCAATTACTGAAGCGGCAAGACTACCAATCATTCTTTGAGAAGTTGATAAATTTAATAATTCTCCAATCATAGATTTTCTTGATATTCCAACTAATATTGGAAGTTTCAAAATATGAAAATAATTTAAATTTGCTAATAGTTGATAATTATGTGTCATTTTCTTTCCAAATCCAAATCCTGGATCAATAATTAATCTATTTTTATTAATACCAAATTTTTTACATCTTTCAATTATTTTTATTAAATAATCATTAACTTCTTTAATCACGTTTGTATAAAAAATATTTTTTTGCATATTTTTTGGTTTTTTAGGCATATGCATAATACATATTTTTAAATTATTATTACTTAATGTTTCTATTACTGAATCTTCTTTTAAAGATCGAACATCATTTATGATGTCTACACCGAGTTTTTCAACTTTCTTCATTACAATAGCTTTTGAAGTATCAACAGATACTAATATATTAAATCGTTTTTTTATGCCTTTAACAACAGGAATGATTCTGTCTAATTCTTGTTCAGCACTAATTGATAATGATCCTGGACGTGTTGATTCTCCGCCAATATCAATAATTTCTGCACCAGAATTTATCATATTTGCAACATGATCAATAGCTTTATTATAATTTTGATATAATCCACCATCATAAAATGAGTCAGGAGTGATATTTAAGATTCCCATAACCATAGGACATGAATATTTTTTTTTTGAGATAGTTATTTTCATTTTTTTAAAAATTATTTTTTTTCTAATAAAGAAGATGTAAGATGATTTTTATCATCATTTTTTTTATTTTTATTCCAATTTTCAGGTGCTCTTAATGGACGACGATTCATTAAATCATCAATTTGAAATGCATCAATAGTCTCATATTTCATTAATGCATCTTTCATTGCATGTAAAATATCAATATTATCATGTAAAATTTGACGTGCTCTTTTATAATTTCGATCAATAATTAATTTAATTTCTTCATCAATAACATATGCTGTTTTATCTGATAAATGATTATTTTTTGTCATAGAACGTCCTAAAAAAATTTCTCCTTCTTCTTCTTCATAAAGGAGAGGACCTAATTTTTCTGAGAATCCCCATTGGGTCACCATATTTCTAGCTAAATTTGTTGCTACTTTAATATCATTAGATGCACCAGTAGATACTTTTTCAGAACCGTAAATTATTTCTTCAGCTAAACGACCTCCATATAAAGTAGAAATTTTGCTTTCTAATTTCTGTCGGCTTGCAGTAATTTGATCAGTTTCTGGTAAGAAAAATGTAATTCCTAATGCTCTACCTCTTGGTATGATAGTTACTTTATGTACAGGATCATGTTCTGGAACAATTCTTCCAATAATTGCATGTCCTGCTTCATGATAAGCAGTAAATTCTTTTTGTTCTTCTGTCATCACCATGGAACGACGTTCAGCACCCATCATAATTTTATCTTTTGCTTTTTCAAATTCTAACATTGTAACTACATTTTTATTAGAACGTGCAGCGAAAATTGCAGCCTCATTGACTAAATTAGCTAAATCAGCTCCAGAAAATCCAGGAGTACCACGTGCTAAAATTGAAACATCAATACCAATATCGAGTGGAACATTTTTCATATGTACTTTCAAAATTTGTTCTCTACCACGTATATCAGGTAGTCCTACAACAACTTGTCTGTCAAAACGTCCAGGACGTAATAAAGCAGGATCTAAAACATCTGGACGGTTTGTAGCAGCAATAACAATGATTCCTTCATTTCCTTCGAAACCATCCATTTCTACTAACATTTGATTTAAAGTTTGTTCTCTTTCATCATGTCCCCCACCTAATCCAGAACCACGTTGTCGACCTACAGCATCTATTTCATCAATAAAAATAATACAAGGATCTGATTTTTTAGCTTGTGCGAACATATCTCTTACACGAGAAGCTCCAACACCTACAAACATTTCTACAAAATCCGAACCAGAAATACTAAAAAATGGTACCTTTGCTTCTCCAGCAATAGCCTTTGCTAATAAAGTTTTTCCAGTACCGGGAGGACCAACCATTAAAATACCTTTTGGAATTTTTCCACCTAATCTTTGAAATTGACTTGGTTCACGTAAATATTCAACCAATTCTGATACTTCTTCTTTTGCTTCATCACAACCTGCAACATCTGCAAAAGTAGTTTTTATTTGTGATTTTTTTAACATACGAGCTTTACTTTTTCCAAAAGAAAGTGCACCTTTTCCACCACCTTGCATTTGACGCATAAAAAATATCCATACTCCAATTAATAAAAGCATTGGAAACCAAGATATAAATATAGTTGCTAGAAAACTTTGTTCTTGAGGTGGTTCACCAATGACAGTTACACGTCTTTCAAGCAAAGTATCTAGTAGTTTTGGATCTTCTTTTAATGGAATATAAGTTGTATAACGACTATTGTCATTTTTTTTTACACTAATTTCTCGATCAGAAATACGAACTTCTTCTATTTGATCTTGAATTAGCTCACGCATAAAAGTAGAATAATCTGTTCTTCGATTATTAACATCATTTGATCCAAAATTTTGAAATAAAGATATCAATACTACTGCAATAACAACCCAAAGAATTAGATTTTTTGCCATATCATTCAAGAAATTAACCTCTTTAAATTTTTACTATATTATTTAATAATAAAATTTTAAAATTATATTTTTTTTATTTTTGCTACAATATATACTTCACTAGAAGTAGAACGTGAAGCATTTGGCTTTCTAATATTAATTTTTTTAAATAATTTAGAAATTTCATTTAAATATTTATTAAATTCTTTTCCATGAAAAGTTTTTACAACAAAAATGCCTTTTTGATCTAAAAAATAATAGCATATTTTTAATGCTAATCTTCCAAGATAAAGTATATTTATATCATCTGTAGATGCAATTCCCGTAATATTAGGACACATATCTGACATTATAAGATCAATTTTTTTTTGATTTATAATTTTTTTAATTTTTTTAATAGATATTTTTCCTTGAAAAAAATCAACATTATGAATAGGTTTCATAGGTAATAAATCAAATGCAATAATACGACCAGTTTCTTTTAAAATATATGATGCATATTGAGACCATCCTCCTGGACTTGATCCAAGATCAAATACAATTATTCCAGGTTTTAATATTTTATCAGTTTTTTGGATTGAATCTAATTTAAACCAAGATCTGGAACGAATTTTATTCTGGTAAGATTTTTTAACATATTCATCTTGAATATGTTTTCTAATCCAATAATTAGAATATGCTAATATTTTTTTATTAGCCATAGTAATTTTTAATTATTTTATTCTTATTAATTTTCATGATTCACTTTATTAGAATTAACAACTAAAAATCAAGTTTTTTTTATACAAAATTTTATTTTTTTATAAAAAAATCTAAATTAAATGTTTTTATATATATTCTACATTCAAAATTTTATATTTTACTGTTCCACCTGGAGTATCAATGGATACTATTTGACTAACATTTTTATTTATTAAACCTCGTGCAATAGGAGAATTAATAGATATTAAATTAATTTTAATATCAGCTTCATCTTCACCTACAATACGATAAGTCTTAAGTTTTTTTGTATATAAATTTAGTAAAGTAACAGTAGAACCAAAGATTATACGACCTAAATTTTTAATTTTTGTTACATCAATAATTTGTTTGTATGATAATTTTTTTTCAATTTCTTGAATACGTCCTTCACAAAAACCTTGTTGTTCTTTTGCAGCATGATATTCAGAATTTTCTTTTAAATCACCATGTTGTCGTGCTTCTATTAAAGCAGCAATAATTTCAGGACGACGAATTTTTTTTAAAAATTCTAATTCTTTTTGTAATTTTTTTGCTCCGAGAACTGTCATAGGAATTTGTTTCATTTATTAATTCCTCAAAAATTTTTAACTAACATTAAATATTAGTTATTTAATCAATTCGATAATTAAAACATATTTTTTAAAAATATAAAAAAAAATATTTTAAAATAATTTTTTTTAAAAAAATTATTGATTTTTAATATTATTTTTTATTTGTTATATAAAAAATTGTAAATATCATTAGAAATCTTTGTAATTCCAATATTTTTTTTTGAAGAAATAATGTAATATCTACTATTCCATTTCAATGTTTTAATAAAAAAATTTATAGTTTTATCAATATTTTTATTTTCTAATAAATCAATTTTATTAAATATTAACCAACATTTTTTTTTAATTAATTTTCGATCATATTTTTTTAATTCATTAAAAATTATTTTAATGTTTTTTACTGGATCTGATCCGTCTATTGGAGATATATCAACTAAATGCAATAACATTTTACAACGTTTTAAATGTTTTAAAAAAGATATACCTAATCCAAAACCTTTTGAAGCATTTTTCATTAAACCAGGTATATCTGCAATAGTTATTATTTTATCTTTATTTTTTAATACTCCTAAATTTGGAAATAAAGTAGTAAATGGATAGGATGCTATTTTTGGTTTTGCATTTGATATAACACTAATCAAAGTTGACTTTCCTGCGTTTGGCATACCTATAATACCAACATCTGCAATAATTATTAATTCAATTAGTAATTCTTTTTTTTCACCTTTTGTTCCATAATGATAAAATTGATGAGAACGATTTAAAGATGATTTAAGTTTTTTATTTCCTAATCCGTGTATACCACCTTTTGCAATCATAATTTTTTGTTTGTGATATATCATATCAATAATAATTTTATGTGTACTAAAATCTCGTATCCTTGTACCTAAAGGAACTTTTAATAAAATATCTTTGCCACGTTTAGCAGTACAATTATTATTATTTCCTTTTTTTCCAGATTCGGCATAAAATTTTTTTTTAAACTTAAAATAAGATAAATTTTGAATATTTTTATCAGCTACAAAATATACATTTCCTCCATCTCCACCATCACCTCCATTAGCATATTTGTAACGAATATGCTTTTCTTTTCTAAAACTTATACATCCATTACCACCATTGCCTGCTACAACTAATATTTTAACTTCATCTACAAAATTCATTATATTTTCTTTTTATTATTTTATATATCTGAATTATTCAGATATATTTTTTAAAAAACGTGATTGTCTTAACTTTTGAAAAATTCAAACTTATAATATAAGTAAAAAAAAAATAAAAAATTGATATTTACTTCTTAGAAAGTATAAAAAGAATTACATTATTTATTAATATTCTTTTTTTGGTATAATACAAACATATTTTCTTTTTTTTAAACCTTTAGTATAAAATTTCACTATTCCTGATTTTAAAGCAAAAAGAGAATAATCTTTTCCACAACCAATGTAAGGACCAGGATGGAATTTTGTACCTCTTTGACGTACTATAATACTACCACTATTAACCTTTTCTCCTCCAAAATGTTTAATTCCTAATCGTTTTGAATAAGAATCACGTCCATTTCTTGTTGAACCACCAGCTTTTTTATGTGCCATTTTTTCACCTAATTGTTGATAATATCAATAATTTTTATATCAGAAAACCATTGACGATGACCTTGTTTTTTTTGACTATGTTTCCTACGTTTAAATTTAATAATTTTTATTTTCTTTTTTCTATCATGTAATATCACTTCACCTTTTATAGTAATTTTTTTTAAAATAGGATTTCCAGTCTTTATATTTTCACCATCAACAACTAATAATACTTCATTAAAATTAATGCAATCTCCAATTTTATAATTGACTTTTTCTAAACGTACTATTTCACCTTTCTTAACTAAATATTGTTTTCCTCCACTTACAAAAATTGCATACATTATTTCACCCCTATTGACTATAAAAAGAAAAAAATTAATATTATAATGATATTTAATATTTTACAAATAAAAAATTAAAATAATTTTAATATTTAATTATAAAATAATTACTTAATCATATCTATTTTATAGATAAAAAAATTAAATGTTCTTAAATAAGAACTATCATTTTTTTTAATTTTCAACATAAAAATAAAAACTGTAAAAATGAATTTAAAATCTATTATTAAATTAACTAAAAAAGATATGCAAGAAGTAAATAAAATTATTATTAACGAATTAAATTCAGATGTTTTACTTATTAAAAAGATTAGCAAATATATTATTGATAGCGGAGGAAAAAAAATTCGTCCAATTATAGCAATATTAATAGGAAAATATTTAAAATATAAAGGAGAAAAACATATTAATATTGCAGCATTAGTAGAATTTATTCATACTGCTACACTTTTACATGATGATGTTATTGATAAATCAAAAATTAGAAGAGGAAAAAAAACAGTTAATACTATATTTGGAAATTCTGCTAGTATATTAATAGGCGACTTCATTTATAGTAAATCATTTCAAATGATGACTAATTTAGGATTAATGTCTATTTTAAAATTAATGTCCGATACAACTAATATTATTGCAAAAGGAGAAATAATACAATTAATGTATACTAACAATCCCAACATTACGGAAGAAATATATATGCAAATAATATATAATAAAACAGCTCGATTATTTGAATCAACTGCAATAGCTTCAGCAATCGTTTCTGGAGCTAATAAAATACAAAAAAAAGCTTTTCAAAATTATGGAAGATATCTAGGTATTGCTTTTCAATTAATCAATGATATTTCTGATTATAATATTAAAAATCATAACTTAAATCAAAATATAGGTAATGATTTAAAAGAAGGAAAATTAACTTTACCTCTTTTACATTTAATTCAAAACGGAACTAAAAAAGAGTCTGATCTAATTAGAAAAATAATTCAAAAAGGAAATGGAATAAATTTTTTTAAAAATATTGTTTTTTTAATGAAACACTATGGATCGATTGAATATACTTATAATAAAGCTAAAAAATCAGCATACCAAGCAATAAGATCAATTAATAAATTACCTAATTCTTCATTTAAAAAAGCGTTAATCAATCTTGCTGTTACTTTGTTAAAAATTTAATAAAAAATTTATTTGATATAAATTAACTTATATTTTTTAATTCTTTTATTATATATTTTTTACAAATTTTAAATCAATCATGTATCTTTTATTTAATTTTAAATTAGTTATTTGATTTTTATGAATCAAATATAATTTTTTTCTTTTTTTACACTTTAAAAATAGATATATATATACTATATATAGTATATTTATTAAATAAGTTATATTCATATTTTTATGAAAATGAAAAAAAAACAACTACCATATTCATTAGATGCAGCATTAAAATATTTCAAAATTATCCATAAATTACCTTGGTCTATATTATTATATTCTGGAAGATCAAATCACCCATATAATCGTTTTGATATTTTATCTTCTGATCCTGTTGTTACTTTAGAAACTAAAGGAAACATCACAGAAATTATTCATAATAATAAAAAAATCATATCAAAATCTGATCCATTTAAATTAATTCAAAAAAAAATGGATTTTTTTAACATTAAAACATCTACAGATAATAACATTCCATTTCAAGGAGGGGTTGCAGGAATATGGAGTTATGATCTTGTTAGAAGAATAGAAAATTTGCCAAAATATGCTGAAAAAAAATTAACTTTTCCAGATATGGCTGTTGGGATATATCTTTGGGCTATTATTATTGATCATTATAAGAAAAAAATTACTTTGATTAGTTATGAAGATATAAATAAAAGATTAGTTTGGTTAAATAAACAAAGATATATAAAAACAAAAAAATTTTCTATTTCTCAACAATGGAAAAGTAATATATCTAAAAAAGAATATTTTAAAAAAATAGAACAGATTTACAATTATTTAATAAATGGAGATTGTTATCAAATTAATTTAGCAAAAAGATTTTATACAAAATATAAAGGTGATGAATGGAATTGTTTCATTGAACTTAGTAAAAAAAATTTAACCCCATTTTCTGCTTTTTTACGATTAAAAAAACATACTTTAATATCATTGTCTCCAGAACGTTTTTTACAAATAAAAAATAATTTAATACAAACAAGACCTATTAAAGGAACAGCAGTTCGATTAGAAAATAAAAAAAAAGATAAAAAACAAATTTATAAATTAATTACTTCCAAAAAAGATCGAACTGAAAATATCATGATTGTAGATTTATTAAGAAATGATATAGGTAAAATTGCTGTTCCAGGAAGTGTATCAGTAAAAGAACTATTTGTTGTTGAATCATTTCCTTCTGTACATCATTTAATTAGCACTATTATAGCTAAATTACCAAATAACATTCATCCAATTAATTTATTGAAATCATGTTTTCCTGGAGGTTCAATAACAGGTGTACCAAAATTACGTGCTATGGAAATTATTGAAACATTAGAACCTCACAGAAGATATTGCTATTCTGGTAGTATTGGATATATTAGTTTTTGTGGAACAATGGATACTAATATTAATATTAGAACATTAATGACTGAAAATAATTTTATTTATTGTTGGTGTGGTGGAGGAATTATATTAGAAAGTATAGCACAAAAAGAATATCAAGAAATATTGGATAAATTAAATAAGATTTTACCAATTTTTTAATAAAAATTTATATTGATTAAAAAATCCTTTATTTTATATATATAAAATTTTTAAAACATATATAATAAAATAATTACACCAATTTTTTATTATATGTTTTAAAAATTAAAATAATCAAAATAAGATAAATTTTGTATGTATAATCATCAATTAAAAACTATTTATTTTAGAAACATTATATCTCCAAAACGAATTATTAAAAAAGTTCCTATTTCTAAAAAAAATTCTAAAAATGTTTTAGAGTGTAGAAAAAGAATTCAAAACATTTTAATTGGTCAAGATAAAAGATTACTGATGATTATTGGTCCATGTTCTGTACATGAAAAAAAATCGGTTTACGAATACGCTCAAAAACTATCAAAATTACATTTTTATTATAAAGATTATCTTGAAATAGTAATGCGTACTTATTTTGAAAAACCTAGAACTATATTTGGATGGAAAGGTTTTATTGTAGATCCAGATTTAAATAATTCATATCAAATAAATAAAGGTTTAAAAATATCAAGGAAATTATTAGGAAAAATTAATAACTTAGGTTTACCTACAGCAACAGAATTTTTAGATTTTAATATTATCCCATATATTGTAGATTTTATTAGTTGGGGTGCAATTGGAGCTAGAACTACAGAAAATCCAATACATAGATATGTTGCTTCAGGATTACCTTGTCCTATAGGTTTTAAAAATAACACTAATGGAGATATTAACGTAGCAATAAATGCTGTACGTGTTTCAAGAAAAAGTCACATTATTTTAATGCCTAATTTAAATGGAAAGATTACTATTTATAAAACGAAAGGAAATCCTTATACTCATATTATTATGAGAGGAGGTAAAAAACCAAATTACAGTTTAAAAAATATTAAAAATACTTATTTTGAGTTGAATAAATTTAATATATCTGAAAAAATTATCATTGATTTAAGTCATGGAAATTCTCAAAAAAACCCAGAACAACAATTAAAAACAACAAAAATTATTACTAAACAATTAGAAAAAAAAATAATTAATATTTCAGGAATTATGGTTGAAAGTTTTTTAATTCAAGGAAAACAAGAAATTGATTCATGTCCAATAGAATACGGAAAATCAATTACAGATCCATGTATAGGATGGGAAAGTACAAAAGAAATTATAGAAAGATTTGCAAAATCTATAAAAAAAATAATATAATTATCTCTTTCTTAAAAAGAAGTTCTTTTATAACTGCGATATTTTGGAATCCAAAAATTACTTTCAATTGATTGATCTAACATATCGTCTGAAATATTAGATGATGTAATTCCTTGTATTTGTGCTTCTTTTGCTATTGATTTTGCTATTTTTTTTGAAATAAATTGTATTTTTTCTAGTGAAGGTAATAAACTTCCAAATCCCTTTATTAAAAAGGGAGAATTTTCTGCTAATGTTTTGCTTGCAATCATAAACATGTTATCTGTAATAAATTTTGCACCAGATGCTATCACACCTAATCCAACCCCAGGAAAAATATATACATTGTTACATTGAGGAATAAAATGTAGCTTATTTTTATAATAAAATGGAGGGAATGGACTTCCAGTGGCAATTAAAACATTTCCATTTGTCCAACGAATAATATCTTTTGGATGAGCTTCTATTTTCGAAGTCGGATTAGATAATGGCATAATAATAGGAAAATTACAATTAACTAACATTGTATCAATAATTTCTTTAGTAAATAAATCTTTTTTACCTGAAACACCAATTAATATCGTTGGTTTTGCATTTCTAATAACATCTAAAAAAGATATTTTATTATTTTTAATATTTTTAATTTTCCAATTCATTAAATTATTACTTTTTTGTGCTAATTTTTTTTGAAATGGAAATAAATTAAAATGCTTATCTGTAATTAAACCGCATTTATCTACCATAAAAATTTTTTCTCTAGATTGATTTTCACTAATACCTTCAGATTGCATTTGTTTAATAATATATTCTGCAATTCCACAACCAGCAGATCCTGCTCCCAAAAATACAATGATTTGATTACTTAACTTTTGGTTAATAAATCGAGTAGCAGATATCAGATAAGCTAATGCAACAGAAGCAGTGCCTTGTATATCATCATTAAAACAACATATAATATCTCGATATCTATTTAACAAAAACATAGCATTTTTTTGAGCAAAATCTTCAAATTGTAATAAAATATTTGGCCAACGTCTTTTTACTGAATTAATAAATTGATCAATAAATAAATAATATTCTTCATTTCTAATTCTTGTATGTCTCCAGCCCATATACATAGGATCACTAAGTTTATATGGATTATTTGTTCCAACATCTAATACCACAGGTAAAGTATATGCTGGACTAATTCCTCCACAAGCTGTGTATAAAGATAATTTACCAATAGGAATTCCAATACCTCCAATACCTTGATCTCCTAATCCTAAAATTCTTTCTCCATCAGTTACTACGATGACTTTTACATTTTGTTTTGTTGCATTTTGTAAAATATCATCTATGTTTCTTCTATTAGGATAGGAAATAAAAAGTCCTCTTGCTCTTCTGTAAATAGAAGAAAAATATTCGCATGCTTTTCCAACAGTTGGAGTATAAATTATAGGTAAAATTTCAGATAAATGCTCTTCAATTAATCGATAAAATAGTGTTTCATTTGTATCCTGAATACTTCTTAAATATATATGTTTATCTATATTACTTTTTAATTTTATTAATTGTTGATATGCTCTTTCTGTTTGTTCTTCAATTGTTTCCACTTGTTCAGGTAATAAACCCAAAAGATTAAAATTAAATCTTTCTTCTACTGTAAATGCACTACCTTTATTCAACAAAGGACATTCTAATAAAACTGGTCCTGCATAAGAAATATATAATGGACGTTTATTTTTATAGTTCAATTTCATATTCATTTTTAATTTAAATTTTGAATTTAAACACGTATTATAATATATTTTTGACTTCTTAAATAATATTTTTATTTATTTTTTTTTAAAATAGATTCTATAGATGAATAATCTATTCTTGTAAATAAAATTTTAAATGATAAAATATCATGATTTAACAATGGATGATTAATTTCATCCCATTTTAATGAAATATTTAAAAAATTTTCTGCATTTTTTGAAATATTAGGAATAATTGGTTTCAAATATGTCATGATAACACGATATAAATTAATTCCAGTAGTACAAATATTATGCATATGATTTTTTTCTTTTAAAAGATTCCATGGAGCTTTTAAATTAAAATAATAATTAGCATTTTTTATTAATAAAATCACTTCATTAATCACTTTACTATATTCAAGATTTTCAAAAAAAAATTCTATTTTTTCTCTTTTTTTAACAAATTTTTGATAAAAAATGGGATCTTCTAATTTAGAAGATAATTTATTATGAAAATATTGATCGATAATTTTTGCATTCCTAGAAGCAAAATTCAAAATTTTATTGATAAGATCTGAATTAATACGTTGCATAAAATCTCTTAAATTCAAATCAATATCACTAATATCTAATGACAATTTAGAAGCATAATAATAACGCAAATAATCAGGTTCTAAATAATTAATATATGAACGTGCAGTAATAAAAGTTCCTCTTGATTTTGACATTTTGTATCCATTAATAATGACATTACCATGCACAAAAATCTTTGTTGGTTGTCTATAATGAATACTTTCTAAAATTGCAGGCCAAAAAAGACTATGAAAATAAATAATATCTTTTCCTATAAAATGACATAAATCTATTTTAGATTCTCGATTCCAAAATTTTTTATAATTTAAATTCAAATATTTTTTTGATAATATTTTAGATATACTAATATATCCAATAGATGCATCTAACCAAACATAAAAATATTTATTTGTTTCGTTTGGAATTTTAAAACCAAAATAAGGAGCATCTCTTGTTATATCCCACAATTCTAATCCATTTTCAAACCATTCCAAAACTTTGTTCAATACATTTTTTTGTATAATATCCTTTGATTTCATCCAATTAAACAAAAAATCTTTAAAAAAAGGTAGATTAAAAAATAAATGTGTTGTTTTTTTTATTTTTGGAGTGTTACCAGTAATAATCGAATATGGATTAATTAATTCTTGAGCATTATAAATAGAATAACAAATTTCACAAACATCTCCATATTGATCAGATGCTTTACATTTAGGACAAATACCTTTAACAAAACGATCAGGTAAAAATATTTTTTTTTTTGGATCATATAATTGAAAAATATCTTTTTTTTTTATATACCCATTTTTTTTTAATTTTAAAAATATTTTTTCCGATATTTTTTGGTTATCATCACTGTGTGTATTACCATAGTAATTATAATTTATATTGAAATTTTCAAAATCTTTTTTATGTTCTTTTTGTGTTTTTTCAACTAATTTTTCTGGACTAATTTTTAAAACGTTTGCTTTTAACATAATAGCTGTACCATGGGCATCAATAGCAGAAAAAAAATATACCTTATTATTTTTCATTTTATGATATCTAACAAAAATATCAGCTTGAACATGTTCCAAAAGATGACCAAGATGTATTGGTCCATTAGCATATGGAAATGCACAAGTCACTAGAATTGTTTTTTTTATTTTAAACATATTTTTTCCTTTTTTTATTTTTAAAAATAATTAAAAAACTTTTTTTAAAAAAAAAATATAAAATTATAAATTAGTGTATAATTTATATACAATATCAATAATATTGATTGTAACAATATAATAGAATAATTTATCAATAATATTAAAATGAAACTTTGTGATCATCATATAATAAAATGGATTAATAAAAAAAAAATTGTTATTAATCCAGATATAGAAAAAAAAAATATCCATGGCGCTAGTATTGATTTAAAATTAGGAAACAAATTTAGAGTTTTTAAAGGATATAAAGCACCATATGTAGATTTAAGTGGAGATAAAAAAAAAGTAAATAGTATTATAAATTCAATTATGAGTCATGAAATTACTTTAAAGGAAAAATCACCTTTTTTTCTACATCCTCACGAATTAATATTAACAATCACTTCAGAATTTATTACATTACCAAATAATATAGTTGGTTGGATAGATGGACGATCTTCCTTAGCTAGATTAGGTTTAATGATTCACGTTACTGCTCATCGTATAGATCCAGGATGGTCTGGAAAAATAGTTTTAGAATGTTATAATTCTGGGAAAATTCCTCTTATATTAAGACCAGGAATGATTATTGCATCACTAAGTTTTGAACTTTTATCTGGATTTGCAAAAAAACCATATCATTCACGTATTAATGCTAAATACATTAACCAAATGAATACTATTAAAAGTAAAATTAGTGAAGATGATTAAAAAAGTAGTAATACACTATTCCATATACAAATCATATATATCGAAAAAATAATTAACTTAAAATATTTTTCACTGATATTCCAATTTTAGATAAATTTTTTACTACTTTTACTCCGCTTTTTTTTAAAGAAAGAATTTTTTTATTTGCATCACCTGTATTACTAGAAATAATAGCCCCGGCGTGACCCATCCTTTTCCCTTTTGGTGCCGTTACACCTGCAATATAAGCAACAACTGGTTTGGTTATATGATTTTTAATATATTCTGCAGCTAATTCTTCTGCATTACCACCAATTTCTCCAATCATAACAATGGCTTCAGTTTTTTTATCCTTTTCAAACAACTTTAATATATCAATAAAATTTAAACCTGTTATTGGATCTCCTCCAATTCCAACACAAGTAGATTGTCCTAATCCAATGTCTGTAATTTGTTTTACAGCTTCATATGTCAATGTACCAGAACGAGAAATTACACCTACGATACCAGATTTATGTATATAGGCAGGTTGAATACCAATTTTACATTCATCTGGAGTAATTATTCCAGGACAATTTGGTCCAATCATTCGAACTTTACTATTTTTTAGTTTTGTCTTTATAATTGACATATCTAAGATCGGAATGCCCTCAGTGATAGTAACAATTAATTTAATACCAGCATCTATAGCTTCTAATATAGAATCCTTGCAAAATTTTGCTGGAACATAAATAACTGATGTATCAGCACCTGTATTCATAACTGCATCATATACCGAATTAAAAACTGGCAAATTTAAATGAAATGTTCCTCCTTTTCCAGGAGTAACTCCTCCTAATAATTTTGTACCATAATTAATCGCTTGTTGAGAATGAAAAGTACCTTGTTTTCCTGTAAAACCTTGACAAATAACAGTAGTATTTTTATCTATTAAAATAGACATAACTAATATTTCTCCGAGATAAATATAACTTTTTGAACTGCATCCACTAAATTGATTGCTGCAATAATTTTTAATTGACTTGTTTTTAATTTTTCTATACCTAATTTAGCATTATTCCCTTCTAATCTGACTACAACTGGAATATCTACTCTAATTTCTTTCATTGCACTAATAATACCATCTGCAATTAAATCACAACGTACTATACCACCAAATATATTGATTAATATTACTTTAACTTTACTATCTGATAAAATAATTTTAAATGCTTCTTGAACTCTTTCTTTATTAGTATCCCCTCCAACATCTAAAAAATTTGCAGGAGATCCTCCATATAATTTGATTAAATCCATAGTAGCCATAGCTAAGCCAGCACCATTTACCATACATCCTATACTTCCATTTAATGAAATATAATTCAATTGATGTTTCATAGCTTGCATTTCACGTTTATCTTCTTGAGACCAATCTCTTTTTATTGCTAACTCTGGTTGACGATAAATTGCATTGTCATCAATTGACATTTTAGCATCTAAACAAACAAATTTTTTTTTATTAGTTAGAACTAATGGATTAATTTCTATTAAACTTGTATCATATTTTAAAAATATGATTATTATTTTGATAAAAATATTAGTAAAATCTTCTATTAATTTACCTTTTAAACCTAAATTAAAAGCACATTGTCTTCCTTGATATGGCATAGGTCCAATTAAAGGATCAATAGTAATTTTATAAATTGTATTTGGTTTACCATGAGCTGTTTTTTCAATATTAATTCCACCTTCTCTGGACGCTAAAAAAAATATTTTATTCGAACTAAAATCTAAAATAACACCTATATAAAATTCTTGTTCAATTTTAACAGATTTCTCTATTAAAATTTTATTTACAATTTGTCCAATAGAATTGGTTTGATAAGTGACTAATCTTTTATTCAACCATTGATTAAAAAAAAATTCAATATCTTGAAAATTTTTTGCTTGTTTTATTCCAAATGCTTTACCTCGACCTCCAGCATGAATTTGACACTTAAGGACTAAAGGATAATTATTTTTTAGTTTAATAATATTTTTTTTTGCATCTTTTATTGTCTTACAAACATAACCTTCTGGTATACATAAATTATAATTTTTAAAAATTTTTTTCGTTTGATATTCATGTAAATTCATAATAATTGATCCATTAATTAAAATTTTAAAACATATTTTTTGTTATTTATAAGTTATAAACTTATATTTATTTTTACTATAAAAAAATACTATTATTTTATTAATTTAAACATTTAATAATAAACGAATAGGATCTTCTAAAATATTTTTAATAACTAACAAGAATCCTACAGCTTCTCGTCCATCTATCAAACGATGATCGTAAGATAATGCTAAATACATCATCGGTAAAATATCGATTTTATTATTAATAACTATTGCTCTATCTTTAATTGCATGCATACCTAATATAGCAACTTGAGGTGGATTAATAATTGGTGTCGACATTAATGAACCAAAAATACCACCATTTGTAATAGTAAAATTTCCACCAATTAACTCATTAACTTTTAATTTATTTTCTCTTCCTTTAATTGCTAATTCTTTAATATTTTTTTCGATTTCAGCTATATTTTGCTGATCAACATTTCTTAATACTGGAGTAACTAATCCTCTTGGTGTTGATACTGCAATACTAATATCAATATATTGATAATAGATAATATCATCACCATCAATTGATGCATTAAATTCAGGATATTTATTTAATGCTTCTATTACAGCTTTAACATAGAAAGACATAAATCCTAAACGTATACCATGATTTTTTTCAAAAGATTCACCATATTGATTTCGTAAGTTAATCACAGGTTTCATATTTACTTCATTAAACGTAGTTAACATAGCAGTATTTTGAGATACATCTAATAATCTTTCTGCAATACGTTTTCTTAATCTACTCATTGGTATTCTTTTTTCAGAACGATTTATATCAATATTGGATGTAATTTTTTTGTTATTATCATTTTGATTTTTATTAATAGTCAAATCTACTGGTTTAATTTTATTATTTTTAATGTATTGTTCAATATCTTCACGAATTATTCTACCATTTAAACCACTTCCTTTAATATATTTAATATCTAAATTATATTCTTTAATTAATCGTCTTAATGATGGAGTTAAATATTTTTCTATTTCTTCAATTTTATTTTTTTTATTATTTAATACAATATTTTCTGAATTTTGTTCAATTTTTTTTAAAACTTCAGTATTAATAATTTTTATACGACCTAATAATTCTTTTGCTAATACTGTTGTTCCAGTGTCTTTATAAATAGATTCCAAAATACCTGATTCTACAGCAGGAACTTCTAATATAACTTTATCAGTTTCTATTTCTAATAAAACCTCATCACGCATGATCTTATCACCTGGTTTTTTATGCCAAGTTGCCACTGTAGCATCTGTCACTGATTCTGGAAGATCAGGAACTAGAATATCTATAAAATTCATTTTCGATCCTTTATTTTTATTATTATTAATTTATATTTAATGCATCTTGAATTAATTTATTCTGCTGTTTTTGGTGGATTTTAATATATCCTACAGCAGGAGATGAAGATGCAGGACGACCACAATAACTTAATTTTACATTATTAGGTATGATTTTAGAAATATAATTTCTAACATAATAAAATGCTCCTTGGTTCAATGGTTCTTCTTGACACCATAAAAAATCACGAATATGCATATATGATATTAAAACTTTTTTTAGAATTTCTTTAGGAAATGGATATAATTCTTCTATTCTAATAATAATTATATTATTTTGGTTTCTTTTCTTACGTTCTTCAATTAAATCATAATAAATTTTTCCTGTACAAAAAATAACTCTTTTAATATCTTTCAGATTTAAATTATTTTCTTCTATAATGACAGAATGAAACCTACCAACAGATAAATCTTCTAATTTAGAAACAGAATTAGGATGACGTAATAAAGATTTTGGAGTTATTAAAATTAAAGGACGTCTTACACTACGTAAAATTTGACGACGTAAAACATGATAAAACTGTGCAGGAGTTGAAGGTACACATACTTGAATGTTATCTTCAGCACATAATTGTAAAAAACGTTCTATTCTAGCAGATGAATGCTCTGGACCTTGTCCTTCATATCCATGAGGTAATAACATAACTAAACCACACATTTTACCCCATTTTTGTTCTCCAGAACTAATAAATTGATCAATTACTACTTGTGCACCATTTGAAAAATCACCAAATTGTGCTTCCCATATGACTAAAGTTTGAGGATCTGTAGATGCATAACCATATTCAAAAGCAAGTGCAGCTTCCTCAGATAAAACTGAATCCCATATGTTAAATAATTTCTTTGTTTTATTTATTTGATTTAATGGAATATATGAAGATCCATCAATTTGATTATAAATAACTGCGTGACGATGAAAAAAAGTCCCTCTTCTAGTATCTTCTCCCGATATACGTATTTTAATTCCTGCATCTAATAAAGAAGCATATGCTAAAGTTTCTGCTGCACCCCAATCAAATAGTTTTTTTTCTATTGCCATATCTAAACGATCATCATATATTTTTTTAACTCTAGGATGCATAACAATATTTTTAGGAATTGTATTTAACTTTATTCCTAAATTTCTTAATCTTTTTTTATCAATTTTATTTTCATATGAATGATCCCATTGAATATTTAAATATTTTGTCCAAATCGATTGATGATTAATTTTAGAAATATGTCCATCTACAATCACATCACTATTATCTAATTTTTTTCTATAATTATTTACTATTTTATCTATGTTTGTTTGATTAATAATTTTTTTTAAAATTAATTGATCAGCATATATTTTTGCAGTTGTTTTATGATGTTTAATTTTTTGATACATTATTGGTTGTGTTGCTGAAGGTTCATCAGCCTCATTATGACCATATCTTCTATAACATACTAAATCAATAATTACATCTTTATTAAATTTATTTCGAAAATCTATTGCAAGTCTTGTAACGAAAATAACAGATTCAATATCATCTCCATTAACATGAAAAATCGGAGCTTCTATCATTTTCATCACATCAGTACAATATAACGTAGATCTTGAATCCTTAATATTAGAAGTAGTAAATCCTATTTGATTATTTATTACAATTCTAATAGTTCCCCCTACTTTATATGCCCTTGTTTGTGACATATTTAACGTTTCTTGCACTACTCCTTGTCCAACCACTGCTGAATCACCATGAATTGTAACAGAAAGAATATTATTCTCTTTTTTATTATCAGAACGATCAAAACGTGCTCGAGTTGACCCCATAACTACTGGATTTACAATTTCTAAATGAGATGGATTATATGCTAAAACTAAATGTATTTTTTTATTATTCAATTGAATATCTGAAGAATATCCTTGATGATATTTAACATCTCCACTTCTAGTTAAAGAAGTGTATTTACCAGCAAATTCGTTAAATAGATCTTTTGATGGTTTTCCAAAAATATTAATCAACACATTTAATCTACCACGATGAGCCATACCTAAAATTACTTCTTTAGTATTGTATGACGATGAATAATTTAATAAATCTTTTAACATCGGAATAATTGAATCTGCACCTTCTAATGAAAATCGTTTTGCTCCAGGAAAATGTACGCCTAAATAATGTTCTAATCCTTCAGCAAAGATCAGATGAGATAAAAAGTTTACCTTTTCTTCTTTAGAAAAGCATGAATCAATAGAATTTTTTTGTTCTAATTTTGATTGTATCCAATTTTTTTCATTTTCATTACTTAAATGCATATATTCAAATCCAATAGAAGAACAATAAATCTTTCTTAGTTGATCATATAAATTATTGAATTTTATTTTTTTAAATCCTAAAAATGGAATTAATAGATCAATTTCTTTATTAAAATCAATTTTATGTAAATTATAAGATGATAGATCTAAAGAAGGTATATATTGTTTAGGTTTAAGATTTAATGGATCCAAAGAAGCATTTTTATGTCCATCAGAACGATATGCATTAATAAAATTATAAATATTCAGTTGACAACTATCAAAAAATTTAGATTTATGATCTGAATTCATAAAAACATGATTGTTGAATAATCTTTTTTTATTGTTTTTAGTTTCTATAAAATATTTTTTCTGTTTTTGTAAATAGAAGTACTCTTTCGAAGAAGAATGATTTAATATTTCCTGAAATATTGACACCCATTCTGGTTCTACTGAACCAGAATCTAATAGATACTGTTCATATAAACTTTCTATGTAATTAAAATTTATACTAGATAGAAAACTAGTATTTAACCATTTTTTTAAAATACCATTTTGCATTTATATCCCCTTAAGCAAAAGGATTGCTTTACATAGCATCAAAGAATATTTATTGTAATAATTATAGTGATTTTCAAACGTAAATGTCAAATTTATTAAGTTAATTTAAAAAAATTTAATTTTGTATATTTTAAAAAATTACTTAAAAAAAATTTTTTTTAAGATATTTTTTATTATTTAAACAATCTATTATATCTTTGTAATTTTATTTTGATATTTAAAAAAATAAATATGAAATTAAAATAAATTGCGTATATCTAAAGTTTATTAGATAATAAATATTATATTATGCTAAATTTTTAACTATTTCATGCAGGATTTGGTATATCAATAAAAGTAACATCTAAATTATAATTTTTTTTAATCCATTCACCTAATGCTTTAATACCATATCTTTCAGTTGCATGATGTCCAGCTGAATAAAAATGAATTTTCATTTCTTTTGATATATGAAAAGTTTCTTCAGAAACTTCTCCAGTAATAAATGCATCTATTCCTAATTTTGCTACTGTTTCAATAAACTTTTGTCCTTTACCAGAACACCATGCAACAGTAGAGATTTTTTTGGATATAAAATCTCCATAATATAATGGTTGACGATCCAATCTATTTTTTAATCGTGTCATTAATTCTGAAGATGAAATTGGAATTGAAAAACGTCCTACAGGTAATAATGGAGTAATATAATCATCAATATTCACTCCTATAATATTTCCTAATTGTACATTATTACCTATGACTGGATGTGCATCTAGTGGAATATGATAAGCATAAAGATTAATATTATTAGATAATAACGTTTTTAATCTTTTCCGTTTTATATTTTTAATTAAATTAGACTCATTCTTCCAAAAATATCCATGATGTACAATAATAGCGTGTGCTTTTAAACAAACTGCAGTATTTAACAAAGATTGAGATGCAGTAACACCAGTAACAATTTTTTTAATTTCTTCACAACCTTCAACTTGTAATCCATTAGGAACTGAATCATGATATTTATCAATTCCTAAATAAGTATTAATTATTTTTTCTAACTTTAAATTGTGCATATTAATCACCTAAACTTACTTATTAAATAATTTTCTTATTTAATTGATATAAAACATGTATATAAAAAATATCTATTATTTTACTTTTAAATGTCAATTAAAAATATTTAATATTCACCATAAAGTTAAATCATTCATTAATACTTTTTTGATTCTAGAAGATAATAATTCTCCATCTGGAAAACATAAATTAGGTTCTATTTCAAATAAAGGATATAAAACAAAAGATCTTTTTTTTATTCCATAATGAGGAATAGTTAATCTTTTAGTTTGAATAATTTCATTGTCATACAATAAAATATCCAGATCTAAATTTCTAGAAGCCCATTTAAAAGTACGAATTCTTCCATGCAAAAATTCAAAAAAATGCATATATTCAAGTAAAATATCGGGAGACAAATCAGTATCTATAGATACAACTGCATTTAAATAATCAGGTTGATCTAATATTCTACCCATAGGTTTAGAACGATAAAATGATGAAGATTTTATAAAATTTGTATCAGATAAATTTTTTATTTTTTTAATAGCTCCAATAACTTGTTTTAGTGGATTGTTCAAATTACTTCCGATGGCAATGTATACACGTTTCATCAAAAACTCTATTAAAACATTTTAATAATCTAAAAAATTTTTATAAAAAATTAGTTTTTAATTATTATATTAAAAAAAATTTAAAAAAATAATTAACGTATTTTAACCATTCATTTGTTTTTCACGTATTTCTGCTAATGTTTTACAATCAATACAAAGATCTGCTGTAGGTCTTGCTTCCAAACGACGAATACCAATTTCAATACCACAACTTTCACAATAACCAAATCTTTCATCATAAACTTTTTTCAATGTTCTTTCTATTTTTTTAATTAATTTTCTCTCTCGATCTCTATTACGTAACTCAATACTAAACTCTTCTTCTTGTACTGCTCTATCTATGGGATCTGGAAAATTTGATGCTTCATCTTGCATATACATTATCGTTTTATGTACATCATAATTTAATTGACTATGCCAACTTTCTAAAATTTTTTTAAAATGTAATAATTGATTATGATTCATATATTTTTCGTTAAATTTTTCTTGATATGGTTTAACACCTGCAATATGTAAAATACTTAATTTTGATCTTTTATTAAATTTTTGCATAATTTTCTCAATTGAATTAATTTAAATTTTATAATTTTTAAAAAAATTTTTTATATATTTTTATCTAAAATTTTTTAATATATTACTATATTATAATAGTAGTAAATACAAAAAACTAATTTTATTTAAAAAAATATTTATTTTTATTATGGGATAAAATATTACTTTAATGTTTAAAAAAAAATACCCTGATCTTAAAAAAGAAAATAAATTCTTTTTCTTTTTAATAAAAATTATAATAATTTTATTAGTATTAATAATACTATACGGATTTTATTTATTTAAAAAAATTCAAATACGTTTTCAAGGAGACATATGGGATTTACCAGCTGCTGTATATAGTCGTATTATAAATTTAGAACCAGGAATTTCATACAACAAATACGAAATTATTCAATTATTACATGCAATGCAATATCGTCAGGTTAATAAAATTTTATTTCCAGGAGAATACACCGTTAACAATAATACTATAGATATTTTACGTCGTCCTTTTATATTTCCAGATCAAAAAGAAGGAAGTATTTTAGTTCGATTAAAATTCGAAAATAATATTCTACTAAATATTACAAATATTAATAACAAAAAAGAATTAGCAATATTTAGATTAGAACCTCAATTAATTTCAATGATACGATTAAATAACAATGAGCAACGTTTGGTACTACCAATAAAAAATTTTCCAAATATTTTAATTAAGATATTATTAGAAACTGAAGATAGATATTTTTATAAACATGATGGAATTAATTTATATTCTATAGGAAGAGCAATAATAGCTAATTTCAATGCAAGAAAAACTATACAAGGAGGAAGTACATTAACACAACAATTGGTAAAAAATTTATTTTTAACAAATAAAAAAACAATATTACGAAAAATAAATGAAATATATATGGCATTTATTATAGAATTTCTTTATAACAAAGATAAAATTTTAGAACTTTATTTAAATGAAGTTTATTTAGGGCAAATAGGAGATGATCAAATTCATGGCTTTCCACTAGCTAGCATTTATTATTTTGGAAGACCAATTACAGAGTTAAGTATAGATCAATATGCACTTTTAATAGGAATGGTTAAAGGAGCTTCTTTATATAATCCATGGAAAAACCCTGAACTTGCAATCAAAAGAAGAAATACAATATTAAAATTATTGAAATCAAGAAATCTTATTAATGAACTAAAATATAAAATATTTATTATGAGATCTTTAGGAGTACAAAACAAAAATATTCATTTAAATCCACAGCCAGCATTTATACAATTAATTAAAAAAGAATTAATTAACAAACTGGGAAATAAAAAATATAACTTATCTGGTGCAAAAATTTTTACAACATTAGATATTATTTCTCAAAAATCTGCAGAAAAAGCCATGAAGAAAGAAATTATAGCATTAAAAAAAAAATATATGCTTTCTGATCTTGAAGGTGCAATTGTTTCAGTAGATCGATTAAACGGTGAAATACGTGCAATGGTTGGGGGATCTAAACCACAATATTCTGGATTTAATAGAGCATTAAATGCAAGAAGATCTATTGGTTCATTAATTAAACCATCCATATATTTAACTGCATTGAATGATCCAGAAAATTTTAATTTAAATACTATCATTCCTGATAAACCTATCTCAATTAAAACAGGAAATAAAAAAATATGGAAACCAAAAAACTTTGATCGTCATTTTAGAGGAAAAGTTTTGTTAATTGATGCTTTAATACATTCTTTAAATGTACCAACAGTAAATATTGGATTAAAAATTGGTTTAAATAAAATTAGTCATATATTAACTTGTCTTGGAATACCTGAACAAACAATAAAAAAAAATCCAGCAATTCTATTAGGATCATTAAACTTAACATTAATAGAAACAGCACAAATGTTTCAAACAATTAGTAGTGGTGGAAATTTTTCAAAATTATCATCTTTAAGATCTATTCTCAACATAAATAATGAAGAAATTTATCATAGTTATCCTTCATCATTTAGAACAATTAATGCACAATCTGCATATTTAACACTTTATGGAATGCAAGAAGTAGTTAGAAAGGGAACTTCACGTTTATTAATGAAACATTTTTCTCAATATAATTTAGCTGGAAAAACAGGAACAACTAATGATTTAAAAGACAGTTGGTTTGCAGGAGTTGATGAAAAAGAGGTTACTGTTATTTGGGTAGGGAATGATAAAAATAAGCCTATTAATTTAACAGGAGCAAATGGAGCATTATATATCTATAATCAATATTTAAAAAATCATACCCCAGCAATTCTAAAAAATATTCCACCTTCTCATATTATACCAATACAAATTAGAAATAATGGAGATTTTATTTGCAAAGGAAAATCAGATAGAATTATACCAATATGGATTAAAAATATTAATGTTTTATGTAATAAAAAAATAAATTAATTATAAGAAAAAAATTGAAAAAAAAATAATAAACAAATAAAATAAAATTATTTAATAATTAAATAAACTATATTTATATATTATGATAAAAGAAAAAAAAATATTTATAGAATTAACAAAAAAAGCGATAGAAAAAATAAAAAAATCTACTTCTAATAAGAAAGATAATAATAATTTACATTTTCGAATTTATATTATAGGAGGTGGATGTAATGGATTTCAATATGGATTTACTTTTGATAATAAAATTAATGAAGATGATTTTAAAATAATAGAAAAAGGTATAAAACTTGTTATTGATCCAACAAGTATGCAATATCTCGTTGGAAGTTGCATAGACTATATTGAAGAGTTGAAAGAATCAAAATTTACAATTATTAATCCAAATGCAAAAATAACTTGTAGTTGTGGTTCTTCTTTTGATGTTTAACTATTAAAATTAATTTTATTTTTCTAATAAGAATTTATATTTTTTATCAATTGTTTTTAAAAAATTTGATACTATTTTTTCTGTAGTTTCCACTATACTTTTCGTATTATTATCAATCTCAATATTCACAATATCTCCAACATTTTTTTGAAACATTGTTGTACTTCTAAGAGTTTCAGGAATGAGATGCACAAAAAAACCATTATCTAATACTTCACCTACTGTTAAGCTAATACCATCTATAGCTATAAACCCTTTATAAAAAATATATTTTATTAAAAACTTATTTTTAATAACAATTAGCATTGTTAAATTTTTTTTTCTTTTAAAGATTTTAGAAATTTTCCCTGTAGTTATAATATGACCAGATATCAAATGTCCTCCTATTTCATCTCCATATTTTATCGATCTTTCTAAATTAACTAAATCTCCAATTTTTAAATTCGCTAAATTAGTCATTTTGATAGTTTCTTTAATTATATCAAATGTTACCTGATTATTTTGAATAAAAGTAACTGTTAAACAACATCCATTATTAGATACTGAATATCCAATTTTTAATTTTTCTAATAAAAAATTTGGAAATTCAATAGTGTAATTTAAAAAATATGATTTTTTTTTATAGTCAATAACTTTTCCTATACCTTGTATAATACCGGTAAACATTTTATATCACCTTATAATACAAATAATCAATCATTTTTTAATTATTATAAAAATACTTAAAAAATAATCAAAACTAATTTAATATTTAACATATAGATATCATTTGTACAAATCTATACAATAAATAATTCTAAAAAACATAATTAAATCTTCATCATAATATTAACTAAAGGATACATATAGTGTGTATAAATATTTTAAAGAAGCAAAAAGTATATTACTATTAGGAATTCCAATTATTTTAGCACAATTTTCTCAAACTGCTATGGGATTTATAGATACAATAATGGCAGGAAAAGTTAGTGAAATAGAAATGTCGGCTGTTGCATTAGGGACTTCTATATGGTTACCTAGTATTTTATTTGGACATGGTTTATTAATGGCATTAACACCAATTATATCAGAATTGAATGGTTCTAAAAAAAATAAAATAATTAAAAATTATGTACAACAAGGTATGTGGTTAGCATTTTTTTTATCATTATTCATTATGTTCATTTTGTATAATAGTTATTATATTATTAATAATATACCAAATATTGATCTCTGTTTAGCAAAAAAATCAAAAAAGTTTTTACATGCAATAATGTGGGGAGCACCAGGTTATTTATTTTATCAAGTCTATCGTAGTCAATGTGATGGATTATCGAATACAAAACCTGGAATGTTTATTAGTTTCATTGGATTATTAATTAATATACCAATAAATTATATTTTTATATATGGACGTTTAGGTGCTCCAAAATTAGGAGGAGTAGGATGTGCTATTGCGACTTCTTCTGTTTATTGGTTAATGTTTTTTTTAATTTATTGGTATATACATATTATACTAGTTAAAAAAAACAAATTTTGTTTTAAAAAACGATTTATATTTCCAAATTTAACTTTATTAAAAAGTATATTTTTTTTAGGATTACCCATTGGCTTAGCGTATTTTTTTGAAGTCACACTTTTTTCAGTAGTAGCACTTTTAATTGCTCCATTAGGAATTATTGCAGTTGCAAGTCATCAAATCGCTTTAAACTTTAGTTCTTTAATGTTTATGTTTCCTATTTCTTTAGGTATAGCTGCAACAATCCGTGTTGGTTTTAATTTAGGATTAAAATCTATTGAAAAAGCAAAAATATCAGCCTATACTAGTATAGTAGTTGGATTATTTGTTGCATTTTTTACTGGTATTCTGACAGGGTTATTTAGAAAAAAAATTGCATTAATGTATAATCACAATCCAGAAGTAATATCATTAGCATCAAACTTAATATTTTATGCTGCAATTTATCAAATATCTGATGCATTACAAGTAATAGGCGCTGGTATTTTAAGAGGATATAAAGATACGCGTGCTATCTTTTTTATTACTTTTATAGCTTATTGGATTTTAGGATTGCCAATAGGATATATTTTAGGATTAACTAATTGGCTCATATACCCATTAGGAGCAAGAGGATTTTGGATAGGATTTATTATAGGGTTAACTGCATCTGCCATTATGATGATAGCACGTATATTATGGATTCAAAATAAATCTAATAATAATTATTTGCTTTGAATAAATAGATTTCAAATTACATTTTTTTGCGTCTGTAACTCAGTTAGGTAGAGTACCACCGTGACATGGTGGAAGTCAGTGGTTCAAATCCACTCAGACGCATATAATTTAATTTTTTAAAAAAATACTGTTTAACTTAAATCCTAAAAAAAATAACATTAAATAATAACTAAAACTGCCCATAAAAATAAAAAAAATTAATTGCATTATTCTAATAATCATCGAACTTTCTACGACAAAAGGAAAAAAATGTAAAAGAATCGTTAATGTTGTTATCATTATTGCTAATGCTATTCCTAATTTTAATATAAATTTATTCCATCCTGGTAAAGGAAAAAAAATATTTTTTTTCTTTAATTGAAAATAAAGCATAAAAGAATAAAAATATGCATTTAAACTAGAAGAAAGAGCTAATCCAGAATGATAAAAAAATTTAATAAAAATTAAATTCATAATTTGTGTAAAAAAACAAGATAATATAGTAATTATAGTTAATGTTTTTATTTCTTTTATAGAATAAAAAACAGGAATAAATATTTTATTAATCATAAAACCAAGCAAACCAATAGAATAAAAAATTAAAACTTTTTCTGTCATTATTGCATCATGATTAGTAAAATTTTTATATTGAAAAAAAGAAAAAATTAATGGTTTTGCTAATAAACTCATAATAATTCCAAATGGAAATGCAAATAAAAAACAAATTCTTAATCCCCAATCTAATAATTTTTGAAATTCTTTTTTATTTCCTGTTAAGAAACTTTTAGAAAAATTAGGAAATAAAACTGTACTTAACGCCACTGCTAAAATACCAATAGGTAATTCAATTAATCTATCAGCATAATATATCCATGAAATAGAACCTGAACTTAAAAAAGAAGATAAAAAAATATTAAAAATCACATTTATTTGACCAATACAAATAATAATTATTCCAGATTTCATCGATCTTACTAATTTTACAATAGAACTATTAGAAATAGATATTTTAGGAATAATAAATTTATTAATTTTTTTCAAAAAAGGAATTTGATATAAAATTTGTACTAATCCTCCAATAATTACACCAATAGCTAAAGCAAATATTGAAGGTGAACAATATTGCGATAAAATTAATATTGATAATATTATTACAAGATTAAACAATAAAGGAGTACACGACGAAACTAAAAAATTGTTCCAAGTATTTAAAATTAAATTATATAATGTTGCTAAAGAAATTAGCAAAATATAAGGAAAAACAATTTTAAATAAATCAACTGTTAGGATAAATTTATCTTTTTGTTTTATAAATCCAGGAAGTAATATATAAATTATATTTGAAGCAAAAATAATACCAAATAAAGAAATAATCATTAATATAAAAATCAATAATCCAGAAACATATGAAATAAATTCTTTAATTTCTGTATTTTTTTTTTTTGTTTTATATTCCATTAAAATAGGAATGCAAGAATGAGAAAAAGCACCTTCTGCAAAAATATTTCTTAAAAAATTTGGAAATTTAAATGCAATAAAAAAAGAATCTGTCTCTATCCCAGCTCCAAAAAATCGAGCAATGATAATATCCCGGAAAAAACCGAATATTTTAGATATTAAAGTAAAAAAACTTATTGATATAAATGATTTAAGTAAATTCACTGAAAATTATGTTAAAATTTTAATAATTAATTAGTAATTTTTTACTAATTAATTTTATTTATAAAAGCTATATAAATAGCATATTGAATTTTTTTATTTAATTTAAATATTAAATAGCATTTAATAACAAAAAAAAAATTAAATTTATAATATAAAACGACTTAAATCTTCATCGGAGATTAATTCATCAAGATGTTTTGAAACATATTTCTTATCAATTTTTATTATTTTTCCATTATATTCATTGGCATCAAATGAAATATCTTCCATTAATTTTTCTAATACAGTATGTAATCGACGTGCTCCGATATTTTCTGTTTTCTCATTTACCTGCCACGCTGCTTGAGCAATTTTCTGAATCCCATCAGAAGTAAATTCAATATTCAACCCTTCTGTCTTCATTAATGCTTTATATTGTACTGTTAATGAAGCATTAGGTTCTGTTAAAATACGTTCAAAATCTTTTGCTGTTAATGCTTTAAGTTCAACTCTAATAGGTAGTCTTCCTTGTAATTCAGGAATCAAATCAGAAGGACTATTAACTTGAAACGCACCAGAAGCAATAAATAATATATGATCTGTTTTAACCACTCCATGTTTTGTAGATACTGTACAACCTTCTACTAATGGTAATAAGTCACGTTGTACACCTTCTCTAGATACATCTGTTCCAGAAACTTGACCTCTTTTACAAATTTTATCAATTTCATCAATAAATACGATACCTTGTTGTTCTACTGAATCTATTGCTTTCTGTTTTAACTCTTCAGGATTTAATAATTTTGCTGCTTCTTCTTCAACTAAAATCTTGAATGCTTCTTTGATTTTAATTTTTCTTGATTTATGTTTTTGTCCAGCTAAATTTTGAAACATAGATTGCAATTGATTAGTCATTTCTTCCATTCCAGGAGGTGCCATAATTTCTACACCCATTGGAGTTGTAGCTACTTCAATTTCAATTTCTTTTTCATCCAACTCGCGTTCTCTTAATTTTTTTCTAAATGTTTGTCTTGTAATTGAAGAAGATGCAACATTCTTTTTTTCTTCTCCCCAATTTTGTTTTACTGATGGTATTAATACATCAAGAATACGTTCTTCTGCACGTTCTTCAGCATGATATCGATTCTTTTCTATAGATTGTAAACGAACCATTTTAATCGCAGCATCAGTTAAATCACGTATTATTGAATCAACTTCTTTACCAACATATCCAACTTCAGTAAATTTTGTAGCTTCAACTTTTATAAAAGGAGCATTTGCTAATTTTGCAAGTCTTCTCGCAATTTCAGTTTTTCCTACTCCAGTTGGACCAATCATTAAAATATTTTTTGGTGTCACTTCATATTTCAAAGAATCATCCAACTGCATTCTACGCCAACGATTTCTTAATGCAATAGCTACTGACCGTTTTGCTTTATCTTGACCAATGATATGATTATCAAGTGCACTCACAATTTCACGAGGTGTCATTTCAGACATATCTAAATCCTTAAATTTTTGAAGATAATTCTTCAAAGTTAAAATGATGATTAGTATAAATACAAATATCGCTAGCAATATACAATGCTTTTTCTACAATTTCACGAGCACTCATTATTGTATTTTCTAACATAGCACGAGCGGCAGCTTGTGCATAAGCCCCACCAGAACCAATAGTAATTAAATCATTTTCTGGTTGAATAACATCACCATTACCTGTAATAATTAATGAACTATTTTTATCTGCAACAGCTAATAAAGCATTAAGTCTTTTTAACATACGATCAGTGCGCCAATCTTTAGCAAGTTCAACAGCAGCTTTAGTAAGATGACCTTGATGTAATTCAAGTTTTTGTTCAAAAAATTCAAAAAGAGTAAATGCATCTGCTGTACCTCCAGCAAAACCTGCTATAACTTTATCATTATATAATCGACGTACTTTCTTAACATTGTTTTTCATAACAATATTACCTATCGTCGCTTGTCCATCTCCTCCAATGACAACTTCATTATGACGTCTAACACTTATAATTGTAGTCATCAAACAGTCCCTAATAACGTTATAAAAACTTAAAAAGAATTATAATTTTTTTAATATAACTTTAATGTTTATTAATAAGATTATTATTTTTTAATATATATACATAAAAAAAAAAATCAATTTTTTAAATTTTGTAATTTACAATTAGTAATAATATTTTGTAATTGAGAAAATATTTCTTTTGCTACATTTTTATTATATGGACCCAAAGAAACATAATTTCTTCCATTTTTTTCTAAATAAATTTTGCTTTCAAATCCTAAAAAAGCAAGATTTGCTTTGACTAATTCAGCTTGAGTAACATTTTTAAAAGATCCACACTTTAAAAAAATATTACATTTATTTTTTATTTTTTTTTTATTGTCTTTTTTTTTAAAATCTTGCTTTTTATAATCTATAACTATATGTTTTGTACTAGTACTATCAAGACCTTTTGTAATTGGAAAAAATAATTGATATTTTGGAGTATCATGATATTTATTACTATAATAATAAGTATTTAATTCATTAAGATTAGAAAAATTTATAATTCCATTTTCAAATGCTTTAACATAACGCCATTTTTCTATTGGTCTTTTTGGTGGTAAAAAATAATTTTCTATTTTATTATTTAACTTAAAAAAATAAAAATCATCAAAAACCAAATTTTTTTTATTTCTATAAAAGTTAATTAAAATAAAATATAAAATTACTATAATAATAGAAAAAAAAGAATATTGATATAAATAAAATCTCCTTTTTCTTTTTTTTAAATATTGAATTTTTTTATTACGGATTTTAATATTTCCGTTTCTTATATAATCTTTCTGTACCACTTTAATTTGTAAAACTAAAATAATGAAATACTCATTAATATTTTGCAATTAATATTACAAAATATTAATTGCAATGATTGCGATTTAAAAAATATATGATAATGATCTATATGTAATTCGTAAAAAATAAATCAAATTCACTAATACTTTTTTTCATAAAAATTTATAACAAAACTTATTTACTAAATAAATAAAATATTTTTCAATAATAATAATATATAAAATTATTTTACACAATTAAAATATTTTAAAATAAAATGTTGTTAAATATATATTTTTTATTATATATTGAATCAATGTAACGTTAATACTTTTTTAAAAAAAATATGAAAAAAAATATTCATCCAAAATATAAAAAAATAGTAGCTATTTGTTCATGTGGAAATAAAATAATTACTAAATCTACAATAAAATCTAATATCAATTTAGATGTATGTAATAATTGTCATCCTTTTTATACAGGAAAACAACGAGATTTAATTATTAGAGGAAAAATGAATAAATTTAAAAAACATTTTCAAATACCTATTATTAAATAATACAATTGATCTTTAAAAGAAATTGTTTAATATTTTTATTAAATTAACAATTATTTATTGATGACAACGTATTAAATTACATTTAATAGACTAATTTTTTATATTAAATTATTTCTTTGTTAAAAATATTTTCTAAATAAATCAAATATTATGAGAATTAAGTACATAACAGATGCAAAATTGCCTACTCCATATGGAGAATTTTTAATTGTTGGGTTTGAAGAAATAAAGAATAAAAAAAATCATATAGCACTTTTATATGGAAATATAAAAGAAAAAAATCCAATTTTATCGAGAATTCACTCAGAATGTTTAACAGGAGATGCACTATTTAGTGTACGTTGTGATTGTGGATTTCAATTAAAAGCAGCATTAAAACAAATTGCAAAAGAAGGAAGAGGAATATTATTATATCATCGTCAAGAAGGAAGAAACATTGGATTATTAAATAAAATTAAAGCTTATTCTTTACAAGATCAAGGATTAGACACAGTAGAAGCAAATTTAAAATTAGGTTTTAAAGCTGACGAAAGAGATTTCACTATTTGTGCTGATATGTATAAATTGTTAGGAATTCGATCAATTAAATTACTAACGAATAATCCTTTAAAACTAAAAATAATAAAAAAAGCAGGAATTAATGTAATAGAAAGAATACCTTTAATAGTCGGTAAAAATCCAGAAAATACTGACTATCTCAATGTAAAAGCGAAAAAATTAGGTCATATCTTACCCTACACAAATAAAAATAAATAAATACTTCTATATTTTTACGTATATAAAAAAAATACTTAACTATTTCTTTACTGATGTAAAAAAGAATTTTTGATTTTATCGAAAATAATATTAATAAAATTTTCAATAAAACATTTAGAAGGACTAAATATTATTTCAATAATATCATGAGTATTGATTTTTTCTAAAATAAAATCATCACTAAGTTTTAATTCATCAACTAAACCATTTTTTTTTGATTCTATACCATACCAATGTTTTCCATTAGAGACGGATTGAATATCTAATGATTTACGATTTTTATGAACAAAGTCTTTAAATAAATTATGTGTTTCATATAATTCTTCTATAAATTTTTTTCTCCCTTCTTCAGTATTTTCGCCTAATACAGTTAAAGTACGTTTATATTCTCCAGTAGTATGTTGTTCGATATCTATATTATTTTTTTTTAATAAATTATGTATATTTGGAATTTGAGCTACAACTCCAATAGAACCAATAATAGCAAAAGGTGCTGCTATGATATAATCGGCAACACATGCCATCATATATCCACCGCTAGCCGCAATTTTATCAATCGATATAGTCAGCCTTATATTTTTTTCTTTCAATCTACTTAATTGGGCTGCTGCTAATCCATATCCATGAACCACTCCACCTGGGCTTTCAAGACGTAATAATACTTCATCTTTTTTGTTTGCTACAGATAATATAGCAGTAATTTCTTCTCTTAATGCATGAACCTCTTGTGCATTTATACTACCTTTAAAATTAATAACAAAAAGAGAATTTTTTTTTGAAATTTTAGATTTACAAAACAATCTATTTTTTCCAACTCTTTTTTTTAAATTTTGCTTATATTTTTTAAACCATTTTTTATATTCTGTATAATTCATTTTAATAGAGTATATTTTACGTTGATATTCAGAATATATTTTATTTAAATTAACAACTTTCAAATAACTATTTTTTGATTTACGAATATTTATTGAAAATAATAATGATATAAGAAAACAAAATAATGCAACTATAGTAATTAATTTAACAAAAAATAAAATATAAGAAAATATAAAATCCACAATAATACCCTTTAAAATAGAAAATTTAAATTATATAATTATATATATAATATGACAAATTTTGTAAATAAAATAATGATAAAATATCAACCGAAACCAAAATTTTTATATAAAAAAACAATCTTAATTACGGGAGCTGGAGATGGTATAGGAAAAGAAGCAGCACTTACTTATGCAAGTTATGGCGCTAATCTTATTCTTATAGGTAAAAAAATAAATAATGTAAAAAAAACTAAAAAAATTATAAATAAAAAATTTAAAGTGAATGTTGAAATATATTCATTAAATTTCCTCAAATTAACTAACGTACAAGCTAAAAAATTAGTTAAAAAAATTAAAAAAAAATATAAATATATTGATGGACTTTTACACAATGCTGCAATATTGGGCGAAATAAAACCAATTATTGATTATCCAATAAAAACTTGGTATCATGTAATTCAAGTTAATCTTCATTCTTCCTTTATACTAACTAAAAATTTTTTACCATTATTATTAAAAGCTCCACAAAGTTCTTTAATCTTTACAAGTTCTACAGTAGGGAAAAAGGGTAGAGCAAATTGGGGTGCATATTCTGTATCTAAATTTGGAATTGAGTCTTTAATGCAAATTTTATCTGATGAATATAAAAATACTCATTTAAGAGTTAATTGTATTAATCCTGGAAAAACACAAACAAAAATGAGAAAAAAAGCATTTCCAAAAGAAAACTTTTTAAAAAACAAAACTCCAAATCAAATCATGCCAATCTATCTTTATTTAATGAGTGAAGATAGTATTCATATTTCTGGATTAACTTTAAATGCACAATAAAATAATAAATTGCAGATGATAGTACGAAAATATTTTTTTTATATTTATCAAATTTAAATAAAAAATTTAAAATTCTATTCATTTTTAGCAGATTTAAATGCTTCTACCATTACATTATTTGTGATATATATATTTTCTTCATCTTTAAGATTAGAACCATTTTTTTTATTTTTAATATTTTCAGAAAAAGATAAACTAGACAAAAGGATAATTCTATTTTTTCTATCAAATCCTACATATGAAACATCAACCGTATCCCCAATCTTTAATTTTTTATATTTTTCAATTGTTACATCATCGATATGATCTGAAAAATATAGATATCCTTCTAAAGAATTATTTATTTTTAAAATAGCTCCTTTAGAATTTATTTTAATAATTTCCCCATTAACAATAAAACCTTTTTTATGATTTGAAATAAAATTATAAAAAGGATCTTCTTCTAATTGCTTTATTCCTAAAGAAATCCTTTCTCTATCTGGATCTATTTGTAAAATAGTAGTCAATATTTCATCACCTTTTTTATATTTTTGTACTGCTTCTTCTCCAGGAACATTCCACGAAATATCAGATAAATGTACTAATCCATCAATTCCATCTTCTAATCCAATAAAAATACCAAAATCAGTAATAGATTTAATTTTTCCTTTAACATGATCATTTTTTTGATATTTTTCAGAAAAAATTTTCCATGGATTGACTTTACATTGCTTTAAACCTAGAGAAATTCGACGACGTTCTTCATCAATATCTAATATCATAACTTCTAAAACATCATTGACAGAAACAATTTTTGAAGGATGAATATTTTTATTAGTCCAATCCATTTCAGAAACATGTACTAATCCTTCAATTCCTGATTCAATTTCAACAAAACATCCATAATCGGTAAGATTTGTAACTTTTCCTTTTACCTTATCTCCTTCTTGATAACGTTGTTTAATTTTCATCCATGGATCTTCTGAAAATTGTTTTAATCCCAAAGAAACACGACTACGTTCTTTATCAAATTTTAAAACTTTAACATTAATTTTATCACCAATATTTACGATTTCATTAGGATGCTTGACTCGTTTCCAAGACATATCAGTAATATGTAATAATCCATCAATACCACCTAAATCTATAAAAGCACCATAATCAGTTAGATTTTTCACTATTCCTTGTAATTTTGCTCCTTCTTTTAAACTACTCAATAAATTTTCTCTTTCTATACTATTTTCAGATTCAATAACAGAACGACGAGATACTACAATATTATTTCTTTTTTGATCTAATTTGATTACCTTAAATTCTAATTCTTTTCCTTCTAAATGTATTGTATCTTTAATTGGATGAATATCTACTAAAGAACCTGGTAAAAAAGCACGAATTCCGTTTAATTCTACAGTAAAACCACCTTTAACTTTTCCATTAATTAAACCAACAACTATCTCCGATTTTTTATATGCCTTTTCTAAAATTGACCAAGCTTCACAACGCTTCGCTTTTTCCCGAGATAAAATAGTTTCACCATATCCATCTTCTAAATGATCTAATACTACATCAATCGTATCTCCAACTTTAATTTCTAATTCACCATTTAAATTTTTAAATTGTTCTACAGGAATAGCTGATTCTGACTTTAATCCTGCATCTACTAATACTACATCTTTATCAATAGAAATAACTAACCCAGAAATAATTGAACCTGACTTAATTTTTATACTTTTTAAGGATTCTTTAAAAAGTTGAGCAAAAGATTCTATCACTGTCATATATCATAATCTTCAAATATTTTAATGTAATTTTATTTAAATTCCTATTAAATAAAATTGTTGAATATACTTTATAAATTTCCATCATATAAAGAATAAAAAAATATTATCTTTTTTCAAAAACAATTATACCATTATTTTTAACAATAACATATTTAGTATTAGATTTTATCTATAAAAATGTTTTTTTCTTTACAGTAATTTAAAACAATCAATTGAAGATCTTCAATTGATAATTTAGTTACATCTATAACATAAGCATTTTTAGGTATTAATAAAGGTGAATATTTTCTAATTTTATCTCGACGATCACGTTTTATTACATGTGCACGAACTTCATCAATGTTAACATTTAATCCCATATTTTTTAATTCTTTAAATCTTCTATAAATACGAACTTGCAAATTACAAAATAAAAAAAATTTAATTCTAGCATCAGGAAATACTACAGTACCCATATCTCTCCCTTCTGCAATCAAACCAGGTTTTACTCTAAAATTTCTTTGTTTATATAATAAAATTTTTCTCAACCTTGGAAAAATTGCTATTTTTGAAGCTATATTTGCAATTTTTTCTGTATAAAGATTGCAAGTAATATTTTTTTTTTTAAAAAAAACAATTACAGTAGTATGTTTAAAATAAAAAGAAATATTAAAAAAATTAGCTAATAATAATAAATCATCTTCATTGTTGATATTTACATTAAACTTTTCAGACAAAAATGCTATAATTCTGTATAGTATACCAGAATTAAGCAACGACCATTTAAATTTTTTTGCTAATATTCTTGATAAACTACTTTTTCCAACAGAACTAGGTCCATCAATAGTTATTACAGGTGGTAATTGATTCACTAAAACCTCTTTAAATAATTGATTTATTAACATACATTAAACCATTTTTTTTAAAAAAATTATTTCTTTCTATGACTAATACGATTAAATTCTAAAAAATAATTAGGAAAACTTTTATTTACACACTTAGGATTAGAAAGAATAATTTTTTTATTTAAAGATAATAAAGAAAAACACATTGCTATTCTGTGATCATTATAAGTTTCTATAATTTTAGATTTAATGTGCTTAGGAGGAGTAATCTCAATATAATTTTGTCCTATTTTAATTTTTACACCAATTTTTTTCAATTCATGACTTATGGCATATAATCGATTGGATTCTTTGACTACCCAATGATGTATATTTCTTATAATACTTTTTTCTACTGCAAATAATGCTAAAATAGATAAAGTCATTGCTGAATCTGGATAATCGTTCATATCAATATCTAAGCCAATAAGTCTATTTTTTGAACATTCAATATAATTATGACCAAATAAAATTTTGGAACCCATACTTTTTAAAATATTAAAAAATTTAATATCTCCTTGTATACTATTTTGATTAATTCCTATTGTTCTAACTGTTCCTCCTTTAATTGCAGCAGAAGCTAAAAAATATGTTGCAGAAGTAGCGTCACCTTCAACAACATAATGACCGGGAGAAATATATTGTTGTTTACCTTGAATATAAAAATAAGAATAATTACTATGGTATATTTTAATACCAAATTTTTTCATTAATAAGATCGTTAATCTAACATAAGGTTTAGAAACTAAACTATTTTTTATTTCAATAATAGTATCATTATCAGATAATGGTGTTTGAATTAATAATCCGGTTAAGAATTGACTAGATATATTTCCATTTAATTTAATTTTTCCTCCTATATAACCTCCATATATACGTATAGGAGGATATCCATTTTTATCTAAATATTTAATTTTAGCACCGCCTTGTCTTAAAGAATCTACTAAATATTTGATTGGTCTATTATTCATTTGATCATTTCCAATCAAAATAATATCATTATGACCTAGAGACAATAAAGCTGTTAAAGGACGAAGAACTGTACCTGCATTTCCTATAAAAATAGTAATGTTTTTTTTATTATTGAAATGATTTCCAATACCTTTAATTTTACATATTTGATACTTTTTTGACAAAGTATATTGAATACCTAATTTTTTTAAAGCCATTAACATATGATATGTATCATCACTTTTTAATAAATTTTCTATTTTTGTAATTCCTTTAGATAAGGCAGATAATAACAATACTCGATTTGAAATACTTTTTGATCCAGGTAATGTAATACTACCATTAATATAAGAAATTTTAGGTATTAAAATATAATTCATAAATTAATAAATAAAAAAAATTATTTATAGTTAAATTCAAATTCTTTCATAAAATTTACTAACTTTTGAACTCCTTTTATTGGCATAGCATTATATAATGATGCACGTATCCCTCCAGAATTACGATGTCCTCTTAAAAAGAGTAATCCTTTTTTTTCAGCCATTTTTAAAAATTTTTCTTCCAAATTTTTTGTATCAAGATAAAACGGAATATTCATTAAAGAACGATTTCGAAAAGCAACATGATTGACATAAAAACTACTTTCAATAATTTTATTATATAGTAATTGAGCTTTTTTTTTATTTTTTTTTTCCATTTTAATTAATCCCCCTTGACTTTTAATCCATTTTAACATTATTCCTGATAAATATAATGAAAATATTGGTGGAGTATTATAAAAATAATGACTTTTTTCCAATAAAGTATAATTTAATATTGAAGGAGTTTCTTTTCTAGGAAAACCTAATAAATCGTCACGTATGATAACAAAAGTTAACCCTGAAGATCCAATATTTTTTTGTGCACTAGCATATATCAATCCAAATTTACTAATATCAATAGGAGCAGATAATATAGATGATGAATAATCTGCAATTACTATTTTATCAGAAGGAAAAAAAGGAATATCATGAATAGCTATACCATCAATAGTTTCATTATGACAATAATGAATGTATTTTGATTCTTTTGTTAAAGGCCATTGATATATATTTTTTAAATAAATACGAGAATTTTTATAAAAACTAATATTAATACAATTAGGAATACAGTATTTTCTACCTTCTTTTGCTGCTATTTTACTCCAATATCCAGTAATAATATAATCAACTACTTCATTTTTTTTAAATAAATTTAAAGGAAATGCTGAAAATTGTCCTCTTGCACCACCATGACAAAACAATACTTTATAATTTTTTGGAATATTTAATAAATAACGAAAATTTTTTTCTATTTCTTCAATCATTTTAATAAATAAAATATTGCGATGATTTATTTCTAATATTGATATGCCATATCCATTCCAGTTATATAATTCTTTTTTTATATGTTTTAAAACAGAAATTGGTAACATAGAAGGACCAGCACTAAAATTATATATTTGATTCATTTATTAATCCTCAAAAATATTTTACAAAAAATTTTTTTATACTATATATTTTAAACCTATCATATCTAAATATATACAAGTACATTTTTAAATAAATTCATTAAATTTATTAATACTTTTTTTAAAAAAATTAAATTTTACACTAAATAATATAAAAAAATGATAATATAAAAAATATTTGTTAAATGTTAATCTATAAAATATTTTTCTAATTATTTTATTTTCATAAAAAAAAATTTTTATTTATTAACCAATAAAACAATAACTTTTTTTTAAAAAAATATGAAAAAAAATTATATTTTTATTACTGGAGGTGTAGTTTCCTCCCTTGGAAAAGGAATCGTAGCTGGATCTTTAGGCGCCATATTAGAATCACGTTCATTAAAAATCACTATTATAAAATTAGATCCTTATATTAATGTTGATCCTGGAACTATGAGTCCAGAACAACATGGAGAAGTTTTTGTAACAGAAGATGGAGCAGAAACAGATTTAGATCTTGGTCATTATGAACGATTTATTAGAACTAAAATGACGCGATATAACAATTTTACTACAGGAAGTGTATACTCAGAAGTTTTGAGAAAAGAAAGAAATGGAGACTATTTGGGTTCTACTATACAAGTAATACCTCATATTACAAACGAAATTAAAAAACGTATATCTTTAGGAAGTAGTGGTTATCAAATTATAATAGTTGAAATAGGAGGAACTGTTGGAGACATAGAATCTTTGCCATTTTTAGAAGCAATAAGACAGTTAGCTTGTGATATTGGACGAGAAAATGCATTATTTATACATTTAACTTTAATACCATTTTTGTCAACATCTTCAGAATTTAAAACAAAACCAACACAACATTCAGTCAAAGAATTACTTTCTATAGGTATACAACCTGATGTATTAATTTGTAGATCTGAAAATAATATTTCTCTAAATGAAAGAAAAAAAATTGCACTTTTTTGTAATCTACCAAAAAAAGCTGTAATCTCTTTAAAAAACGTAGATTCTATTTATAAAATTCCAAAATTATTAAAAATACAAAAATTGGATGATTATATTTGTAAAAAATTTAATATTAATTGTCCTCCAGCAGATTTATCTGAATGGGATGCAGTTATTAAGGCACAATCTAATCCTACAGATCAAGTAACTATTGGAATGGTTGGAAAATATACAAATCTACCAGACTCTTATAAATCTACTATTGAAGCTTTGAAACATGGAGGTTTGAGAAATAAGGTGATAGTCAATATTAAATTAATTGACTCCATTATTATTGAAAATAATGGATTAGATATTTTAAAAGAAGTTGATGCTATATTAGTCCCAGGAGGTTTTGGTAATAGGGGGGTAGAAGGGAAAATTATTACAGCTCAATATGCAAGAGAAAATAATATCCCATATTTCGGAATTTGTTTAGGTATGCAAGTAGCAATTATTGAGTATGCAAGAAAAATAATGAATATTGAGGATATTAATTCTACAGAATTTTCACCATCTTGTCAATATCCTATTGTAGATCTAATGAATAAATGTTTTAATAAAAAAAAGACTAAAAATAATAATAAATTACCTGGAAAAATGAGAATAGGTAATCAAACTTGTTATTTAATTAAAGGAACAAAGGCAAACAAATTGTACAAAAAAAATATTATTTTAGAACGTCATAGACATCGATATGAAGTAAATACAAAAATTTTAAATAAATTAAAAAAAGCTGGATTATGTATTTCAGGTTATTCTATTGATAACCAACATGTAGAAATTATTGAACATCCTAATCATCCATGGTTTATAGCTTGTCAATTTCATCCTGAATTTAATTCAACTCCAAGAGATGCACATCCTTTATTTATTTCATTTATACAAGCAGCAAAAAAATATAAAAAAATAAAATTATAATAATATGTCTAATATCAATAAAGTAATAGGAAGAGAAATTCTTGATTCAAGAGGAATCCCTACAATTGAAGCAGAAATCCATTTAAAAAATGGATATTATAGTATAGCATCCGTTCCTTCTGGAACTTCAATTAGTTCAAAAGAAACATTAGAATTAAGAGATAATAATTTTTCACGTTTTTTTGGTAAGGGAGTTTTAAATGCAGTTTCAATGATTAATGGACCAATTGCTTCTAATCTAATCAATAAAAATCCTATGGATCAAGAAAATATAGATCGTATATTAATCAATTTAGATGGAACAAAAAATAAATCTAATCTTGGGTCTAATTCTATTTTGGCAGTATCTTTAGCAAATTTAAAAATTTCTGCATTATTAAAAAAAATACCTCTATATCAACGTATTTCAGAACTTAATGGAACACCAAATAAATTTACAATACCATTACCTATGATTAATATTATCAATGGAGGAAAACATGCAAATAATAATTTAAAAATACAAGAATTTATGATACAACCAATATCTGCAAAAAATTTTAAAGAATCTGCAAGAATTGGTTCAGAAATTTTTTATCATTTAGGTAACATTTTAAAAAAATGTAATATTAGTACTTCTGTAGGTTATGAAGGAGGATATACACCTAATTTTAAATCTCATCATATAGTTTTTAAAACTATACTGCGTTCTATTAAAAATGCAGGATATAAAATAGGTAAAGATATTACTTTAGCAATAGACTGTGCATCTTCTACTTTTTATAATAAAAAAAATAAAAAATATTATTTTGAAAAAAATAAAATTTTTTCTTCAAAAGAATTAACACATTATTTAAATAATATATCTAAAAAATATTTTATTACATATATTGAAGATGGATTAGATGAAAATGATTGGGATGGTTTCGTATACCAAACAAAAATTTTAGGTAAAAAAATACAACTAGTTGGAGATGATATATTTGCAACGAATATAGAAATGTTAAAATATGGTAAAAAAATGAAAGTTGCAAATTCAATTATTATTAAATTAAATCAAATAGGTACTGTTACAGAAACATTAAAAATTATAAAAATGGCAAAAAATATTGGATATTCAATTATTATTTCACATCGATCTGGAGAAACTGAAGATACAACAATAGCAGATTTTGCTGTTGGAACAGGATCAAAAAAAATAAAAATAGGCTCTATTACAAGATCCGAACATACAGCTAAATTTAATCAACTAATACGTATTGAAGAATCATTGTCAAAAAAATAAAAATTAATATAATGTAACTTCTCCATTTTGACGAGTTTTTAAAAATTTTAAAATCCAAGCATATTGTTCTAAATAAGGCCTAATTAAATATTCTAACTCTTCATTCATTCTTCTTGCTACATATTGATCACTTTTTCCTAAAATATCTTCCATAGGATCTCGTATATAAATATCTAATTTATGTGTTTTATAATTATATACTGGAAATAATGGAACAATAGCTGCTTTACAAATTTTCATTAATTGTCCTATTTTAGGTAAAGTTGCTTTATGAGTTGCAAAAAAATCAACAAATTCACTATTTTTATAACCATGATCTTGATCAGGCAAATAAAATCCCCAAAAACCTTCTTTAACACTCTCTACAAATGGTTTAATTCCAGCCTCACGAGAATGTAAACGTCCACCAAAAGAATATCTTGCTTTATTCCACAAATAATCTGCAACTGGATCTTTTTGGTGATGAAACATAGCAGCTATTTTGTTACCTTTAGCTGCTAACAAAACTGCAGGTATATCTACAGCCCAACCATGAGGTACCATAAAAATAACATTACGTTTTTCTTTTTTTAATTTGTCTATAATATTTTCATTATGCCATTTTGTACGAGATGCTGTATTTCCAATGCCACGTAATACTAATTCAGCTAAAATACCTAATGATTGCGGAGCAACTGCAAACATTTCATTAAGATATTTTTCCCTTCGTTTTTGTGTAAATTCAGGAAAACATTTTAATAAATTAATATTTGCTCTCCTACGTGCACTTTTAGCTAATTTACATTTACCTATTAAATGTCCTAATTTTGCTAATAATTTATCTCTATATTTAAATGGTAAATATGCAACACATACTAATAAAAAAGCAAGAATCCAAGTTCCCCAATATTGTGGAAAAAGATAAAAATAATGAAAAGTGGGTATATATCCACATTTTTTATTCGTATTTTTTTTTTTATTCATTGTTTTACTCAATTTTTTTTAAAAATATAAATAAGATAATAATCTATTATTTAAAATAATAGATCTCATATATCAAATTTAATTTTATCTTTCAAATATATAGAAATTTTCAATCAAACTTAATTTAGATCTAATTTTTTTTAAAAAATTATGAAATTCTTCATATTCATATTTATTTAATCTTGGAATTAATATCTCTAATTTTAATGGGTCTACTGGTTTATTATTAATCCAAAATTCATAATGCAAATGTGGTCCAGTTGTTCTACCAGAATTACCAGATAATGCAATACATTCTCCTTTTTTTACTATTTGTCCATTATGTACAAAAATTTTTTGTAAATGTAAATATCGACTTATATAATTTATATTATGAGATATAGTAATAAAATTTCCTGCTATTTTATCATATTTTGCTGATACTATTTTTCCATCTCCTATAGAAATAACAGGAGTACCAATAGGCATAGACAAATCAACTCCAAAATGTGGAGAAACTTTTTTTGTAATAGGATGTAATCTATTTAAATTAAAATATGAAGAAATTCGAAATCTTTTTTTTGAAGGAAAATTTAAAAAATCAAAATTTAAGTGATTTTCATTAATGTCAATATATTCATTATTACTTTTTAAAAGTATAAAGTATTTTTTTTGACTTATTATGCAATATATTGCAAAAATTTTACTCTTTCTATTAAAAACTTTTTTATAAATTAAAAATGAAATTTGATCTCCAGATTTTATCTTATTAATATTTATTTGATATGATATAATTTTTATTATCTGATTAATTTCATAAATATTTAAATCAGTATTTATTAAATCATTAATAAAATTTTTTTTAACAATAATAAAATCAACATACTTATACGTTATATCAGAATACATATAAAAATATTGATTTATTAAACGCGATATTTCCTCATTACTATAAAAATATCTTTTTTTATTATTTATATTTGAAATATATAATTCATTTAGATTAAAATCTAAATAATATTTATTATTAATTATTCTTTGATTAATATTAAAAATATTATTAAATATTCTTTTATTATTTTTAAAAGAATGAAAAGATATATCATCATTTTTTTTTTTATATTGCAATAAATATAAAAAACTTTCTATTTCTTTATATTTTTTATACAAATAAAAATTTATATCACTATTTTTATAAAAATAATTTACAAAAAATTCTTTTAATTTTCTTAAATTTGATATTTGAGAAATAATTTGAAAAAAATAAAAAATAAATGATAAGATTAATATCTTTCTTAAAAAAAATTTATATTTTTTATTTAAATTAATGTATGTCTGAAAAATATTTTTTACTATTTTCTGCATCTATAATATTCCTCAAATATTTTTATATAAACAATATTTAAATTGCTGAGATAACATAGTCAAAAATTCTAAATAACTATTTTTATTTATAGATATTTCATCTCCTAAAGGATCTAAAATCCCTATTTTTACATTTGTATTTTTTACAATAGATTCTATTATTGAAAATTTAAATTGTGGTTCTACAAAAATACAAGATATATTTTCTTTATTTAAAATTTTTTTAATTTTATATAATGTTTTTATTCCAGGATAAATTGTAGGATTAATCGTAAAATATCCTGATGAAGATAAATTGTACTTCTGTTCAAAATAAGCATATGCATCATGAAAAACAAAATATTTCTTATTTCTTAATGAAAAAAACTCATCATTTATTTTTTTATTAACATCTTTAAGATTTTTTTTAAAAACATTTAAATTATGATTTAATTTATTTTGATATTCTGGATAAAGAATAATTAATTTTTCATAAATATTTTTTGCAATAATGAATGCAATATCCGAAGATAACCAAATATGTGTATTAACATTGTGAAAATTAAGATGATCATCAATTTTTTGGTACCTTCTTTTTTTATAAAAATTCTCAAAATCATTAGAATTATTTTTTAATAACATTTTTTTTATATTAACATCATACATTAATGTAATAACATTATTTTTTGGAACATTATGTATTACTTTAATTAAAAAGTTTTCTAAGTTAGGTCCGATCCAAATTAATAAATCTGAATTTTTAATTTTTTTTAAGTCAGATATTTTTATTGAATAATCATGAGGAGAACTTCCAATAGGAACTAAACTGTAAACATCAGTAATACCATCTGTAATAGCAGATGCTATAAAACTTAAAGGTCGTATTGACGTTACTACAAATGCATTTAATTGAAAACAAAAAAAATAGAATATTAATATATATAATTTTTTTTTCAACATAATATAGTTTTTAAAAAATAAGCATGATAATGTATCAGAAATATTTTTAAGCTACAAGATTTTTTTATACTATGCAACCATTATTAATATTAAAAAATATTTCTATTAATATAAACAAAATTCTATTTCTTCAAAATATATCTTTTAGTTTATATCCTAGAGATATATTAACAGTAATTGGTAAAAATGGAGTAGGAAAATCTACTTTAGCTAAGATAATTTTAGGTTTATTACCATATAAAAATGGAAAAATATTTTACAAGTCCTCTTTAAGAATTGGATACGTTCCTCAATTTTTTTCTATAGATATGACAATACCATTGACTGTAAAAAGATTTATGACTCTGAAAAAAGTTAATATTGATGAGATCATTGCTACATTAATTTATGTAGATGGTGAATATTTAATAAATAAACAAATGTACACTCTTTCTGGTGGAGAAATCCAAAAAGTTTTACTTGCTCGTTCGTTATTAGATAATCCAGAATTATTAGTACTAGATGAACCTACAAAAAATCTAGATATTAATGGACAAAAAAAATTATATAATCTAATTGAAATTGTTAGATCAAAATTTAATTGTGCTGTATTTATTATTTCTCACGATATTAAAAAAATCATGAAAAAAACAAATAAAATTTTGTTTATAAAAAATAAACAAATCAATTTTTCCAAAGTAAAAAAAGAATTCTTTCATAAAATAGTTTCTGATTACTATAAATGATTGCTTATATTTCTATCAAATAATAATATAATAATATGATTGAATTATTAATACCTGGCTGGTCAGCTGGAATATTATTGACAATTGTTACAGGTCCTCTTGGAACCTTTATATTTTGGCGTAGATTATCATATTTTGGTGATACATTAGCACATTCTTCATTATTAGGAGTAGCATTAAGCATACTATTTGATATAAATTTATTTTATACAGTTATTTGTATTACACTAATTTTAGCTTTTTTATTAAATTGGTTAGAAAAATATCAGCAATTAACTCTTGATATTTTGTTAGGAATTATAGCGCATACAACATTTTCATTAGGTCTATTAATAGTTAGTATTATAGGAAATGTTAGAACAAATTTAATGATATATTTATTTGGTGATCTATTGTCTGTAACTAATAATGATATATTGTTTATTGCTATTGGAGTATTTCTTATTATTATAACTGTAATTAGTCAATGGAATAAATTTTTATTAATAACAATTAATCAAGATTTAGCTTTTGTGGATGGAATTAAAATAAAAAAATTAAAATTATTGCTGATGTTAATAACTGCATTGACTATTGGCATTTCCATGAAATTTGTAGGTGCTTTAATTATCACTTCTTTATTAATTTTACCTGTAGCAACAGCAAGAATATTTTCAAAAACTCCTGAACAATTAGCAATTATTAGCATAATAATTGGAATGTTTTCAGTAACTGGAGGTTTAATAATTTCAGCAAATTATGACACTCCAACTGGACCATCTATTGTAGTATGTACCAGTATATTATTTATTTTTTCTTTACTAATCAATATTTATAAAGAAAAAATTAATTTATATCAAAAATAATTATGATAAACGTTTACAACATCGTGAATTTTTTTTAAAGATTGAATAAAAGAATTTAATTTTAACGCGATTTCTTTTTCTTCTATTTTAATTTTTTTTATTGGAACAATTGTAATAAAATTTTTAATCGATTGAAATCCGAATTTATTTAATATATTTTTTATATCATAAATTTTTTTTGGATGTGTATATATAAATATATAATTATTAGATAATTCAATATCTTCTATATCATTTTCTAATGCTATTTCTAATAATTTATCTTCATTTTTATCCTTATAAAAAGATAAAAGTCCACGTTTAACAAACAAATATGATACCGATCCAGAAATACCTAAATTAGCATTGTATTTACTAAATACATGACGTATATATGAAATAGTCCTTTTTCTATTATTGGTTAAACATTTTAATAAAATTGCAATACCTCCTGGACCATAACCTTCATATGTTATAGACTGTAGCTTTTCTTTTTCATTTTTTTTATTAAAAATAATTTTATTTAAAACACTTTTATTAACATTATTTGATAACGCTTTATCTATTAAAACACGTAGTTTAGAATTAGATGTTGGATTATTTCCATATAAACGACTAGCTGAATACAAATCACGTATAATTTTAGTAATTTTTTTTTCACGTTTTGAATCTTGTGCTGCTTTACGATATTTTGTATTTGCCCATTTACTATGTCCAGACATGACAATAATCTCTTTTATACAATTTTCTTATGATAAAAAAAACATTTTTTTCAAAAAAACAATATTTTTTATTTTTTTTAAATCTCTATACTAAATTTAACTCTTTTAATATAGAATCATCAATTCTACTTGGAGTATTAGTCATTAAACAATTTGCTGTAGCTGTTTTTGGAAATGCAATGACATCTCTGATATTTTTTTTGTTCATTAATAACATAACTAATCTATCTAAACCAAATGCTAAACCAGCATGAGGTGGTGTTCCATATTTTAAAGCATTTAAAAAAAACCCAAATTTATTCATTTGTTCTTTTTTATTAATATTTAAAATATCAAAAATAATTCTTTGCATTTCGTATTTATGAATACGAACAGATCCACTAGCTACTTCATATCCATTAATAACCATATCATAAACATCAGCTATAACATTCAATGGATTACTTTTCAATTTTGACATACAAAAATTTTTAGGAGCTGTAAAAGGATGATGCATAGATTGTAAAACACCATTTGAATCTTTTTTAAAAATTGGAAAATCTATAACCCATAATGGTTTCCATATATTTTTTTTTGTAATATTTAAAATATTACCCATTTCAACTCTTAATTTTCCCATATATTTGTTGAGAATATTATATTTACCTAACCCAAAAATAATCACATCTCCAATATGAATTGGAAAATTATTCAATAAAAAATTTAAAAATAATTTATTTTCTTGAAATTCAAAATTAATAGAAGATTGAATTTTTATATTATTTATCTCCAATGAATTAATTTGAATCCAAAATAAATCTAATTGATATTTTTTTTTAGCATTCTGAATATATTGATTTAATATTTCATATTTTAATAGTGTATTATTAGAAATACATAATAAAATTATCGAAATCTGATCATGAATTTTAAAAGGTAAAAAATTTAAATAATTATTTTTTTTAAATAATTCTGTTACTTCTATCAACTCTAATGGATTTCTTAAATCTGGTTTATCAGAACCATATTTTTTTATTGATTCTAAAAATGTAATAACAGGAAATGTTCCTATATCAATACCTAAAATTTTTTTCCATAAAGATCTAATCATTTTTTCCATTAATTTACGTATTTTAATAGAATTCATAAAAGATATTTCTAAATCAACTTGAGTAAATTCTGGTTGACGATCAGATCTTAAGTCTTCATCTCGAAAACATTTAACTATTTGATAATATCTATCTACACCGGAAATCATTAATAATTGCTTAAAAAGTTGCGGAGATTGTGGTAAAGCATAAAATTTTTTTTTATGTATACGACTAGGTATTAAAAAATCTCGAGAACCTTCAGGAGTAGACTTTGTTAAAACAGGCGTTTCAATATTCAAAAAATTATTTTTTTCTAAAAATTCACGTATAATACTTGTAATTTTTGAACGAACCTTTAATGTTTTTAACATGGTAGGTCGTCTTAAATCAAGATATCTATATTTTAATCGCAAATCTTCTATATTTTTATTTTTATTTTCTATTGGTAATGGATCTGAACTATTAATAATTATAAAGTTGTTAACTTGTACTTCTATGGTTCCAGTTTTAATATTATCATTATTTTTTTTACGTCTACAAACATTTCCAAAAATTTGTATACAAAATTCGTTTCTTATTCTTTTTGCTTGAGAAAATAAATTATTATTATTTTTTAAAAATAAAATTTGCACTATTCCTGTAATATCTCTTAAATCAACAAAAATAAATTGACCTAAATGACGATAACTATTAACCCATCCACATAAAATAACTTTTTTACCTATATCTTGATCACTCAACTCTCCACAATAACGTGTACGCATAAAATTATCTTCTTAAATAAAATTTATTTATATAATTCAATCTATTTTTTTTAATTGAATATAAATTAATTAATATTAACAATAACCACATTTCATTAAACGATTATAACGGATTTTAATTAATTCTTTAGTATTTAATAAATCTATATCAATAAGATCAAGAATAATCCTTTTTTTAAGATTATATGCAATTTTTTCATAATCTCGATGTGCTCCACCTAAAGGTTCTTCTATAATATTATCAATCAAATTTAATGACTTTAATCGATTAGCTGTAATACCCATAGCTTCTGCAGCTAATGATGCTTTATCGCTACTTTTCCATAATATTGCTGCACAACCTTCTGGAGAAATTACAGAATATATACTGTATTGTAACACATTTATTTTATCACCAATACCTATAGCCAAAGCACCTCCAGATCCTCCTTCTCCTATTACAGTACATATTATGGGTACCGATAATCTAGACATTTCTCTTAAATTACGAGCAATAGCTTCTGCTTGACCACGCTCTTCTGCTCCTACTCCTGGATATGCTCCGGGTGTATCAATAAAAGTAATAATTGGTAGTTTAAATCTTTCTGCAATTTCCATGAGTCTTAATGCTTTTCGATAACCTTCTGGAGCAGGCATTCCAAAGTTTCTACGAATTTTTTCTTTTGTATCTCTACCTTTTTGATGTCCAATGATCATTACAGAACGTCCATCCAATCTCGCTAATCCACCAATAATTGCTTTATCATCTGCGTAAAACCGATCTCCAGATAATTCTTGAAAATGAGTAAATATACGCTCTATATAATCTATAGTATGTGGGCGCATAGGATGACGTGCTAATTGCACAATTTGCCAAGCACCAAGATTAGAAAAAATTTTACTAGTTAGTTCTAAACGTTTCTTACGAAGTTGAGCTATCTCTTTATTTAAAGAGATATTTAATTTTTTTTCTTTAAAATTAATTGATTTTAAATCATTTATCTTTTCTTCTAATTCTAGAATGGGTTGTTCAAAATTTAAAAAATTAAGACCCATAATACTCCTATTTATTAAAATTCTATTTTTATTCGATCTTCTCCAAGCAAATTTCTTAATTCTACTAAAAAATTATTACTAACTACTACTTTCCATTTATTCCCTAAAATTAATCTAATATTTTTTGCATTTTCTTGACAATACAAAATATTAATTGGTATTTTTCCAGAAATATACTTTTTTAATATATTTTCAATTTCCTTTAATAATAGAATATTGATTTGATTTTTCATCAAAATAATAGAAATATTTTTTATATATTTATTTCTAATTTCTATTAATGAAATTAATTCATAAACAATCATTTTATAATTGTCTCTAAAATTATCGAATACAATACGACCTTTAGCGCATATAATCTCATTTTTTTTTAAAAGATTTTGATATTTATCATAAATTTTGGAAAATAAAAAAATATCTAAACGACCAGAACGATCATCTAAAATACAGATTGCTATTTTTTGTCCATTTTTGTTTCTCAGAATTTTAATCGATGTAATTAAACCAATAATAATTAATACTTGATTCTCAGTATTTGAATTAATATCTCGTAATTTTATTCCATTATTGTAATAATGAATTTCTTTTAAATAAGGAGTAATAGGATGTCCACTTAAATATAAACCAAGAGTTTCATATTCTCCATTTAATATAAATTCATTAGAATAATGTAAATGAGAAGAATTCAAAAAACTACTTTTAATTTTTTCTGATATATAATTCGATAAACCAAACATATCTTTTTGGCCTAAAAAAAAGTTCTTATTTTTTTGTTCTGATAATTTTAAAGCATGTGGTAATATTTCAATTAGTTTGATTCTATTTAATTTAAAAACATCAAATGCTCCAGACAAAATCAATTTTTCTAAAACTCTTTTGTTAATTTTTTTATTATCTATTTTAATACAAAAATCAAAAATATTATCAAATAAACCATACTTTTTTCTAGAAAATACAATATTGTTAATTATTGATGTTCCTATTCCTTTAATAGCACCTAATCCATAAACAATTTCATTATTTTCATTAACATAAAATTTATAAAATCCAAAATTAATATTTGGTGGTAATATCTTTAATTTCATTTTTAAACATTCATCAATTAAAACAACAATTTTTTCTAAATTGTCCATTTCAGCAGTCATAACAGATGCCATAAAAAAAGCAGGATAATGTGTTTTTAACCACAAAGTTTGATATGTAATCAATGCATAAGCAGCAGAATGAGATTTACTAAACCCATATCCAGCAAATTTTTCTACTAAATTAAAAATTTTTAATCCTAAATTAGGATCTATTCCTTTTTTTTTTACTCCAGCTTGAAATATTAATTGCTGTCTTTTCATTTCTATTGGATCTTTCTTACACATTGCACGACGTAATAAATCTGCTTCTCCTAATGTATAACCAGCTAATGTTTGTGCAATTTTCATAACCTGTTCTTGATATAAAATAATTCCATAAGTCGATGACAAAATAGGTTTTAATAAAGTATGTTGCCATTTAATATCAGGATAATAAATTTTTTCTTTTCCATTTTTTCTATTAATAAAATTATCAACCATTCCTGATTGTAATGGACCAGGACGAAAAAGTGCTACTAATGCTATAATATCTTCAAATGAATCAGGACATAATCTTTTTATCAAATCTTTCATTCCTTGTGATTCTAATTGAAATATTGCAGTAGTTTGCCCTTTTTTTAATAAATTAAAAACTTTTAAATCATTTAAAGGAATATTAATTATATTAATATAATCCAACTTTTTTCTTTCTTTTAACATATTAATCATTTTTAAAGCATAATTAATAATAGTTAATGTTTTTAATCCAAGAAAATCAAATTTTACTAATCCAACATATTCTATATCATCTTTATCAAACTGTGTTACTGGATTTGTTCTATTCTCATCAAAATATAAAGGAGTAAAATTTGTAATTTTTGTTGGTGAAATAACTAATCCTCCAGCATGTTTACCCACATTACGAATAATACCTTCTAATTTTTTCGACATATCAATAACTAATTTGACATCTTCATCATTATTATACATATCTTGTAATTGTAATTCTATTTTTAATGCCTTTTTTAATGTAATACCAAAATCATTAGGTATTAATTTTGCGATTCTATCAACAAAACTATATGAATAACCAAAAACTCTTCCAACATCACGAATAACTGATTTAGCTGTCATAGTTCCAAAAGTTGTAATTTGTGCAACAGAATCACGACCGTATTTTTCTTTTACATGTTCAATAACTAAATCACGTTTTTTCACACAAAAATCAATATCAAAATCAGGCATTGAAATACGTTCCATATTTAAAAAAGGTTCGAATAAAAGATCGAAATCTAATGGATTTAGATCTGTAATTTTTAAAGCATATGCAACTAAAGAACCTGCACCAGAACCTCTTCCTGGACCTACAGGAATACCTTTTTGTTTAGACCATTGCACAAATTCCATAACAATTAAAAAATAACTTGGAAAACCTATTTTATTAATGATTTTCAATTCATCATTTAAACGTTGATAATATTTTTTAAAAAAAATATCAGATGATTTGAAATTAGGATATAAAATAGATAATCTTTCTTTTAATCCATTATGAGCACATTTAACTAAAAAATCTTCTATTCTTGTTGGATTAGTAAAAAAATTTGGCAAAAAATATTTCTTTTTTTCAATTTGTACATTACATCTCTTAGCTATTTCAACACTATTTTCTAATGCTTCAGGTATATCTGAAAACAATTCACACATTTCTATTTCAGTACGTAAATATTGTTCCTCAGTATATTTTTGTGTTTTTTTAAAATCAGATAACATACATCCATTATGTATAGATACACGAATTGAGTGTGCTTCAAAATCGTTTTTATTTAAAAAACGAACATTGTTAGTTGCAACTACTGGTAAATTTTCTTTTTTTGATAATAAAATGGCAGATTTAATATACTGATCTTGATTTTTCTGTTTTGTTCTTACAAGTTCTAAATAATAATTTGAATAAAAATGTAATTTATAAAAATTAATACATTTATTTAATAAAACTTTATCTTTACGCAATAAAAAAATTCCAATATCACCATTAGTAGAACCAGATAATAATATAAGACCATTTTTATATTTTATTAACCATTTTTGTTTAATCAATGGTCCTAGTTTTTTACAACCGCTACTATATGATTTTGAAATAAGATACATTAAATTATGATAACCTTCATTATTTTTAGCTAAAATTGTTATATCAAATATTTCATTGTTAAATGATGATAACATATGAAAATCTACTCCAATAATTGGTTTAATTCCCATAGAACATGCAGATTTATAAAATTTTATTAATCCATGAAAATTTGAAAAATCTGTAATTGCTATTGCAGGACTATTTAAAAAACACATTTTTTTCAGTAAAAGATCAATTTTTATTAATCCATCTACAATAGAATAATCACTACGAACATGTAAATGTACAAATTTAATTTTAGACATTTTTCTCTTTATTTATATTTTGTTATCTTATATATTTCAAATAAAAAATATTTTATTTAAAATAAACTAAATTTTAAGATTTTTAAAAAAAATTACTTATATTTAATAATATTTAATATTTCTTCTGCAGATTTTTGATTAGCATTACATTTTATTTGTTTATGCAATTTTAAAAATTCTTTCTTTAAAAAAGATCTTTTTTGACAATTTAATAATTTTTGTAAAGAATTAGCAATATTTTCTGGCTCACATTTTTCTTGAATATACTCCTCAATTATTTTTTTTCCAGCTAATATATTTGGTAATGAAATATAAGAAATTTTTATTAAAAACTTTGCAAATAAATATGTTAGTGGTTTTAATTTATATGCAACAACCATAGGACATTTCGACAACATACATTCTAAAGATGCAGATCCAGATGCTAATAAAGCAAAATCTGATGCAATTAAAGCTAAATCTGATTTTCCATCTAATATTTTTAATTCTAATTTTGGACAAGTTTTTTTATAAATACTTTCAAACTGCTTTTTTTGTTTTTTATCAAAAAAAGGAACAAGAATCTGTAAAAAAGGAAAATTCTTTTTAACAATTTCTGCTGTTTTTAAAAAAATTTTTGATAATAATTTAATTTCAAAATAACGACTTCCTGGAAGAATAGAAAAGCATTGAGTATTAGAAGAAATATTAAGTTTCATTTTTGCACTATTTTTATCAGGATAGAATGGAATTTTATCTGCCATAGGATGGCCAACAAATTTAAAATTAATACCATATTTTTCATAAATTTTTTTTTCAAAAGGTAAAAAACCAATTACTAAATCTACAGATTTTTTAATTTTAAAAACACGATATTTTCTCCATGCCCAAATAGAAGGACTAACATAGTGAATAGTTTTAATTCCTCTTTGTTTTAATTTTTTTTCTAAAAAAATATTAAAATCTGGAGCATCAACACCAATAAAAACATCAGGTTTTAATTTAGAAAACTTTTTAATTAATTTAAAACGAATTTTTAAAATTTTTGGTATTTTCTTCAAAATTTCAAATAAACCCATTGTAGAAATTTCTTCCATTTTATACCATACTTCACAACCTTCTTTTTCCATAAGAGGTCCAGCAACTCCTACAAATCTTATATTAAAAACCTGATTTTTAAGAGCACGCATAAGATTAGAAGCTAATATATCACCTGATGCTTCACCAACAACTAAACCAATAGTTAACATTTCAAAAAAAAATTATTCATTTTAAACATTTTTATAACAACATTCGTTATTAACGAATAATACCTCGATTTGATTGAGCAGAATTCTCTAAAAAATCACTTAAAACTTTGACATAAGGATTATGTTTGCCTAATTTAATTAATATTTCTTTAGCATCTTCTAATGGTTTACCACAACGATAAAGAATTTTATAAGCGTTACGAATAGCATGTAATGAAGCTTTATCAAAACCTCTACGCTTTAAACCTTCAGCATTAATACCAAAAGGTGTAGCATGATTTCCCTGTGCAATTATATAAGGTGGTATATCTTGTGCAACACCTGAACATCCTCCAACCATAACATGCGTTCCAATTTGACAAAATTGATGTACTGCACTCATACCACCAATAATAGCATAATCATCTAATTTAACATGTCCACCTAATGTTCCATTATTAGCAATAATACAATAATTTCCTAAATAACAATCATGTGCAATATGCGTATTAACCATTAATAAATTATCATTTCCAATTTTTGTTAATCCTCCACCCTGTATTGTACCTCTATGAATCGTACAATGTTCACGAATACGATTATAATTTCCAATTTCAACACTTGTAATTTCACCTTGGTATTTTAAATCTTGATTTATCTCACCAATAGTAACAAATTGAAATATTTGATTATATGAACCAATTTTAGTATTTCCATCTACAACTACATGAGACTTAATAATAGTATTAGAACCAATTTTTACTTTTGAACCTATATAACAAAAATGTCCAATGTGTACGTTAGGTCCAATAATTGCACCATCCTCAATTATTGTTGAAGGATGAATAATTGCTGTTTTATGAATCATATCACAGCCCTCATTTTCATCCTTCCTGACTACGAGCACATAGCATAATAGCCTCACATATAATCTTTTCCTCTACAATTGCTATACCTTTAAAACGAGTTAATCCTCTTTTACTTTTATCAAATATAACCTCAATAATCATTTGATCACCAGGCTGTACTGGTCTTTTAAATCTCGCTTCATCAATACCTGCAAAATAATAAAGTTCGCCAGGCTCTAAATTTCCTACACTTTTAAATGCTAAAATTCCAGCAGCTTGAGCCATTGCTTCTAAAATTAAGACTCCAGGGAAAATAGGTTTACCTGGAAAATGTCCTTGAAAAAATAACTCATTAACAGATACATTTTTTATTGCACGCAAAAATTTACCTTCTTTAAAATCTAATACACGATCAACTAATAAAAAAGGATAACGATGTGGCAATAAATTTAAAATTTCTTCTATATCCAGAGTATGCTTATCACTCATAGAAAAGACTCTTCTTGATTTTAATTGAAAAAAATATGAATAATATGGCCTGCTTTAATCTTAAAGCAAGATTAAACTGCAGGCCGAAATGAACAGTACCATTAGTATGTAAATAATTTAACTATTTTTAGATAATATTTTATGTTTCAATGCTTTAAGAATTGTATATATTTTATTAATATTCATTACTAAAGTAGCTGTTTTTCTCCACACCTTATTAGGTTGTACTGGAACACCAGAAGAGTATATTCCTGGTTTATTAATAGCACGAGATACCATTCCCATGCCTGTAATAATTGTTCTATCACAAAGTTCAATATGGCCATTGATTACAGAAGCACCACCAATCATACAATATTGACCAATTTTTAGACTTCCAGCCATTGTAACACCTGCAGCAATAGCTGTATGATCTCCAATGTTAACATTATGTGCAATTTGACATTGATTATCAATAATCACACCATTACCAATAATAGTATTTTCTAAAGATCCTCGATCAATAGTTGTACAGGCACCAATTTCTACGTTATTACCAATAATAACTGAACCTAATTGAGGTATTTTTATCCACTGATCTTTTTCATTAGCATAACCAAATCCATCACTACCAATTACAGCACCTGATTGAATCAAACAATTTTTCCCAATTTTTACGTTATGATAAATAGAAACATTTGCCCATATTTTAGTATATTCTTTAATACTAACATTTTTCCCAATGAAACAACCAGCACCAATAATAACATTATTTCCTACATAAACATTAGAGTCTATTACTGTATTTGCACCTATAGAAATATTTCTACCAATTTTTACAGATTTATCTATAACAGCAGAAAGATGTATATCCTGAGATGGTTTTGGAGTAGTATCTAACATTTGTGCAATTTTTGCATAGGCAAGATATGGATCCTTTACAACTAGAACTGATATTTTTTTACTATTATTAAATAAATCTTTCTGTTTTAATATGATAGCATCTGCTTTGCAAAATGGTAAATGTATTCGATAACGTTTATCAGATAAAAAAGTAATTTGTCCTTTTTTAGCTGAATGAATAGGAGCAATGCTTTTTATTAAAATGTCACCATTACCGTATAATTTTGCATTTAATTGCATTGCTAAATCCGCTAATCTAATAGTATTCATTGATTTTATTGAACCTGTTGAATTACTTTATTAGTAATATTATTTAAATATTCTTTTTTATTATTATATTGAATACCATTAACATCAATTACAATATCATATCCATCTTTTAGCGCAATTTCTTTAATAGCAACCTGTATCATTTTAAATATTTTAAAACTTTCTTCTTGTTGATATTTCTGATTATCCTCTTCTATTTTTTTAGCTTTATTAATAAAATCTATACGTTTTTGCTCAAATTCTTTTATATCTTTATCATAAGATAAAGAATTATTTTTTTGTAATTCTTTTGCCTGATTTTTTAAATCATCTTCCATTTTTTGTAATTCACCAATACGTATTTCAAATTTTTTTTGAATTTCTTGAAAAATTTCTCTACGAATAGGTAGTTTTTCAAACACTTCTGCAGTATTCATAACAGCAATCTTAACTGCATATAAATCATGTGATAATAAAAAAAAACTTATAATAAAAAATATATTTTTCATATTAAATTCCTTCTTCTTAAAAAAATTAAAAAAATATTTTTTATATGTTCTACCATGTTTTACCAACATTAAATTGAAATTCTTCCACTCTATCGTTTTTATAATTTTTCAATGGTTTAGCGTATGAAAAAACTAATGGACCCAATGGAGATAACCATTGCAATGAAGTTCCAACTGAAATTCTAAAATTAGACATATTACCATAATTCGGAATTTTCTCTCTCCAAAATTCAGGAATTTTATTCCAATTTGTATTCCATACAGTTCCTAAATCAATAAAAAAGGAAGTTCTAAAATCTGTAACATATCTTGGATTTAAAAATGGGGTAGGAAAAAATAATTCTAATGTAGAAGTCAAAATTGCATTTCCACCAACTGTATCAGATGAAGGAGTATTTGATACTGGCATTAATTTATTATGATCATTTTTTTTTAAATAAATTGCTTTTGGACCTATATTATTAGAATAGTATCCTCTGATACTATCAGGTCCACCTGCGTAAAAATTTTCGTAAAATGGAAACAACTTATTTTTTATTCCATTTCCATAACCTATTTTTATTTTATTTAATAATACCCATTTTGTATCTTTAACTATTTGATAATACTGACTTGTATTATATTGAATTTTGAAATATTCATTTTTTGACCCTGGTATTGTAGCTTTTAAATCTAAACGTATTTTATTTCCTTTTGTTGGAAATAAAGCCTGATCTAAACTATTACGATTTAAACCAATATTTAAAGCAAAATCATTAGTATTAAAATGTTCTTTTTTATCAAGTTTATCAATAGCATTCATGCTATTTAAATAATTCCAAATATTCACTTCTGAATTCATATTAAATAATGAATTATGAACAAAACTATTAGTAATATATAAATGATTTTTCTCAGATAATGGAAAACCAAAAATAGCATCTAATCCATAGATTTTATTATTATAAACTGAAAGATTTGCATTTTTTGCATTAAAATCATTATAAAATATACGATTATTAAAACTAATATAATTAGTTGAAATATAAGGATTATCAAATGACAAATCTAAATAACTAGAATGTTTATTCTTACGAGCATTAATAGATAATGCATTACCGGTACCTAAAAAATTATTTTCTTGTACTGATATTTGTACACTTAATCCACTTTTGCTACCATAACCTATTCCTAAATTCATTGAACCACTATTACGTTCTTTAATTTTATAAAATACATCGACTTGATCTAATATTCCAGGTATATTTTTAATATCAAAATTAACGTCTTCAAAAAAACCAGTTCTTTTTAATCTTTTTTGACCTAATAAAATTAAATCGTAATTTAACCATGTTCCTTCAAATTGTCTTATTTCTCTCCGCAAAACAGAATCTTTAGTAGAATAATTTCCTATAAAACTTATTTTTCTTACATACATTCTTCTTCCATGAAAAATATTAATTTCTAATTTTATATTTTTATTTTTTTCATTTATTTTGATACTAGTATTAATGTCAGGATAAGAATATCCATACAAGGATAAAAAACTTTTAATTTTATTTTCACAATCATTAATTAATGATTGATTATAAAACGAATTTTTTTTTATTTTAACTAAACTTTTTATTTTTTCATAATAAAGCGATATATCTCCATTAAAATAAATATCTGATATTTTATATCTATCACCTTCAGTAATATTAATAGTAATATAAATGTATCTTTTATCTGGTGTAATAGCGATATTAACAGAATTAATATTAAATTTGATATATCCTTTATTTAAATAAAATAATTTTAATTTTTTTAAGTCTTCTTTTAATATATCTTTATGATAATATTTATTTGCTATTAAATCCCAAAAAGGAATTGAATAACGTAATACAAAATTACTTAGTAAACGTTCTGTTGAAAATATCTTATTTCCCACTATATTAATTTTTTTAATTTTAACTCTATTTTTTTCTTGAAAAATTATATTTAAATTGACACAATTATTAGGTAAATTAGTAGTAATAATTTTAACACTAGCATTGTAATTTCCAATACTGTAATATAATTCTTCTAATTCTTTTTTTATTCTTTTAATCCTAGATAAATCTAAAAAATTAGAAGTATATATTTTATATATTTGTAAATATTTATTTATAATATCATTCTTAATTAATTTATTTCCTGAAAATGAAATTTTTGCTATTAAAGGTTTTTCCTCTACATAAATGTGTAATGTATTTTTATCATTAAAAACTTTAATATTATTAAAGTATTCAGAAGAATTTAATGAATATATTATATTCTTTACATCTTTTTCAGTAACAAGATCTCCTCGATTTACGGGCAAATATGATACTGCTGTCTTATAAGAAATTCGATTTAACCCTTCGAAATTAATATGTTCTAATAAAAAACTTTCTAATGCTTTTACATGACATGATACAAAAGAAAAAAGAAAGATTAACAAATATTTCATTAAAAAAACCAATTTTAAAGTTTCCTATATATCTACTAATTAAAAATGAATCAAATCATTAAATAATGCAAATCCCATTAATATCAATAAAAATAACATACTAATGTTAAAAATTAATTTCTCTGTGTTTAAAGAGATTTTTTTACCTCTTATTTTTTCTATTATTATTAATAATAAATTACCGCCATCTAAAATAGGAATAGGCAATAAATTAATAATACCTAAATTTATGCTAATAAGAGAAACGAACATAAAATAATAAATTAACCCTGTTTTTAAAGAAAATGATACACCTTTTACAAAAGAAATAGGCCCATTCAAATGATAAAAATCTAAGTTTTTAAATAACATTTTTATCATAATACCACTTATAAAATATATTAAATAAAATACTTTTTTGATTGCATAATATAAAGCAGATACGGGATGATGCTTTTCAATAATTTTACTTTTATTTAGAATAAAATCAGATGATAAATAAATACCAAAATTATTTTTACTATTATACTTAGTAATATTTTTTATTTTTAATCTAGAAATTAAATTTATTTCTTTTCCATTTCGTTCAATATTAAATAATATTGAATCATTGTAAATACATTCAGAAACACAAAAATCAAAAATATTATTTGAATTTATTTTTTTATTATTAACTGAAATAATTCTATCTCCTATTTTTAATCCAGAATTTATAAAAGGAGAATTTAATTCTATATACGTTATAACATTTTGAGGTAAATTATGTACTGGAAAAATTCCTAAATGATGAAAAATATTTTTTTCTGAATTATTAAAATTTAATTGACTTAAATCAATCATTTTTTTTATTGAACTTTGATCTATATGAGAAAAAACTTCAATATTGACTTGATTTTGTCCTATTTTATTTATTAAAACTAAATTAACAGTACTCCAATCTGGAGTTTTAATATTATCAATAGATTTTATTTCCATATTAGGTGTAAAATTTGAATTAAAAGCAATTGAATTAGGTCTTACCATACCAATTATAGGTTTATAAAACGATAAACCAAAAATAAAAATTATCCAATATATTAATATTGCTAATAAAAAATTAAAAATTGATCCACCAAGAATAATTAAAATACGAGTAGTAAACACTCGATCTTTTAAAAAAAATCGGCATTTTTGTTTTAATATATCAAAACTTTCATCTGCTATTTTAACATAGCCACCAAATGGTATTGAAGAAATAACAAATTCTGTACCAAATCGATCTTTTTTTCTAAATAAAATTTTTCCAAATCCAATTGAAAAACGTTTAACATGCACGCCAAAAAATCTTGCAACTAAAAAATGTCCTGATTCATGTACAATAATTAATATTGCTAATGTAGTAATAGAAATTATTAGAATAAAAATGAATTTCATTTTTTTCCTTATTTAAAAATTTCAAAATATTAATAATAATAATAAAAACACTGGAAAAGCAGCTGATAAACTATCTATTCTATCTAAAATACCTCCATGTCCAGGTAAAAAACTACCAGTATCTTTAATATTAAAGCAACGTTTAAACATACTTTCTGTGAGATCTCCCAAAATACCTGATAGGATAGTTAATAACGATATAATGAATCTATTTTGTATAGATATTGGAATATATAATGAAAATAACCATGAAAATAGTAAACTCATTATTATTCCTAATACCAATCCTTCATAAGTTTTAAAAGGTGAAATTAAAGGAGCTAATTTCTTCTTTCCTAATAATGAGCCAAAAAAATAGGAAAAAATATCTTTAGTACAAATTAATAATAAAACATAACATATTAACCAAGATCCATAATAATAATCATTATTATATTGTAATGATCTCAAATAAATGACACTAAATATAAAAGGAAAAAATATTAAAATTCCAAATAATATTTTTAATATTTTTCTTTTTATCCACAGAAAAGAAGAAAATGGAAATTTAACAATTAAGTAACTTGAAAATATCCACCATATCAATGACAATAACAAAATTATTTTTATAATTTTTTCTTTTTCTAACTGATTAATTTTATCAAAAAAAAATTGAATAATTAATATAATTAAACTAAATACTACTGCGTATAATATCCTTTTTTTATTTTTTAACCAAATAAATTGATTCCATTCCCAATAAATTAAAAAAGAAAAAAAAATGATAATAATCTTAAAATAAAATAAAGAAGAAAAAAAAAGAATAAAATTTATCAACGTACATAATATCATACTAGTGATAAATCTATCATTTAAATTTAGAAAAAAATTTTTATATTTTTTATTAAACATATTAAGAAATTATTTTACCAAATCTTCTTTCTCTTTGATTAAAAGCTACTAGAGCTGTTTGAAATGCAGTTTCATCAAAATCAGGCCATAATACATCTGTAAAATAAAATTCTGAATAAGCAGCCTGCCATAAAAGAAAATTACTAATTCTATATTCTCTTCCTGTTCTTATGATTAAATCTACGTTTGGTTGATCATGTAAACTCATAAATTTATCCACTATGTCTTCATTAATATGTTCTGGAGATAACAATCCTTTCTTGATTTTTTCAGCTATAATTTTAATACCATGCGTAATATCCCATCTGCCTCCATAATTAGCTGCAATATTTAATTGTAATCCTGTATTATTTTCTGTTAAATGAATTGCACGTTTTATTTTATTTTTTAATATACCTTTAAAACGTGTCATATCACCTATAATTGACAATTTTATATTATAAAATTTAAAATTTTTAATAAATTCATCTAAAAACCAAATAAACAATTTCATTAATCCTTTCACTTCTTCTTTTGGACGTTTCCAATTTTCACTACTGAAAGCATATAAAGTTAGTGATTGAATATTTTTTTTCATAGCAAATCTTATTGCTTTTTGTATAGTTCTAATTCCTTCTTTATGTCCATTTATCCTTAATTTACCATGTTTTTTAGCCCAACGCCCATTACCATCCATAATGATAGCAACATGTTTAGGAATTTGATGTTGTAAACTATCACTATGCATAAATTTCATATACAAACATTCCTTATTTTATAAAAACATTCTTTTAAAGAAAGTTATATAATATCTTATATAAAATAAGATTTTAATAAAAATACAATTTTAAAATTTTTATTAATATTTAAATTTTTATCAAAAAAATTTATTACAAAAATTAAATTAATGTTCAATTATGTTTTAAACAATTTTATAAATTTTATTGTAATTTGACGTATTTCGTTATCGATTTCTAAAATTTCATTTAAACTTGATGGTTTTTTAAAATTTATTTTTTCTAAAATATTTCTATTAATTTTTGCAATATCTGTAAATTTAATCTTTTCTTTTAAAAAATATTCTACTGCAATTTCATTAATTGCATTTAGTGCAATAATATAAACTTGTCCTTCACGACATGCGTCAATTGCTAATTTTAGACAAGGGTATCGAGAATAATTTGGATTAGAAAAAGTAACTGAAGATAATTTTTTAAAATCAATAGAAATAGGATTAAAAAAAAATGAAGAATGTGGATATCCCATACTATAAGCAATAGGTATCTTCATATCAGGGATTCCAAATTGTGCAATTATTGTACCATCTTCATATCGAATCATAGAATGTATAATAGATTGAGGATGAATAACAATTTCAATTTCTTTTAAATCAGCGTTAAAAAGATAATGAGCTTCAATATATTCAAGACCTTTATTCATCATAGTAGCTGAATCAACAGAAATTTTGTTTCCCATTGACCAAATAGGATGTTGACATGCTTGTTTTGGAGTAACAAATTTTAGTTGGTTTATTGGAACATTTTTAAATGGACCTCCAGAACCAGTTAGAATAATATTCTTTATTCCATATCTTTTAAGATTAATAAAACCTAATTTTTTTTTTGCTTCACTAGGTAAAATACGAAAAATTGCATTGTGTTCGCTATCAATTGGAAAAACTTGAGCATTATATTTTTTAACCATTTTAAAAAACATATTTCCACTCACAACCAATGATTCTTTATTAGCTAATAAAATACGTTTTCCTTGACGAATTGCAGCAAATATCAACGGTAAACCTGCAATACCTGTTGTAGCACACACTATTTGATCTACTTCACTTATTGAAATAATTTGAAATATTTCTTTATTTCCACATAATACTTTTGTCAAAGAACCAGCTTGATTCAAAATAATTTTTAATTTATTTGCAGAATCTTCATCTGACATAACTGCATATTTTGGTTTAAAAAATAAACATTGTTCAGATAAAAGAAGAAAATTTTTATTTGCTACTAAAACAATAATTGTAAATTTTTTTGGATATTTTCTTACTATTGATAATGTTGTTCGTCCGATAGATCCAGTAGATCCTAAAATAGTTAAATTAATCATTAATATATAACTCTATATATAAAAAATTAGTTCCCTTTCAATTCTTTTATTTTTTTTTTTAATAATAAATCTATTTCATTAATAAAAAAATCAGTAATTTTTTGAATATCAGCAAGTAAACGATATTCGTCATCTTTAGTAACATTTTTTTTTTTAACTAACTTTTTAATTTTTTCATTAGATTCTCTACGTATATTTCTAATTGAAATTTTACTTTGTTCGCTATAAAAAATAACTGTTTTAATAAATTCTTTTTTTCTTTCATATGTTAATTCTGGTAATGGAATACGTATTTTATTATGCTCCATAATAGATGGATATAAGTTTAAATTCGATGATAAAATCGATTTTTGAATATTAGATACTGCTGTAGCATCAAAAACTGTAATCATTAATAAATTATTATTTTCTAGTACAACATTTGCTAATTTATTTAAAGGTGTAAAAACACCATAATATTCAACCATAATATGGTCTAATAAATGTATTGATGGTCTACCAGTTCTAATTTTTTGTATAGTATCTTTAAAAAGATCTAAACTTTTCAACATATATTTTTTTGTATTATGTTGAATTTCATTTATCATATAGATTTCCTTACAACTATATTTTAAAAAAAATGAAAATTTTTTTTGAATTAATAAAATTAATGGGAAGTTAAAATTGTTCCTTCGTTCCCTCCCATAACAATTTTACGTAATGCACCTATTTTATTCATATTAAATACACGAATTGGTAATTTATAATCTCTTGCAATAATTAAAGCAGCTAAATCCATTATTTTTAATCTTTTTGATAAAACATCTTCATAATTTAATTTTTTATAAAAAATAGCATCTAAATATTTTAATGGATCTGATGAATATACACCATCAACTTTTGTTGCTTTTAAAATAATATCTGCTTTAATTTCTATAGCACGTAAACAAGCTGCTAAATCGGTTGTAAAAAATGGATTTCCTGTACCTGAAGAAAAAATTAATACTTTTCCACTATTAACTAATTTTATACTATCCATACAATTATAATAAGAAGAGATTCCATTTAAAGGAATTGCAGAAATTAGTTTAGCATCTACAGAGATTCGATTTAAGTAATCACACATTGCTAGTCCATTAATTGTAGTTGATAACATACCCATATAATCTCCTACAATACGGCTTATTCCTATATTTTCTAATTTTGCTCCTCTTAAAATATTGCCACCTCCAATAACAATTCCAATTTTTACATTTAATTCTGTAATTTCTTTTATTTCATGAGAAATTTTTTTTAAAATATTAGCGTCAATACCAAAAGATTCTGAACCTTGTAAAGCTTCTCCACTAATTTTTAATAATATACAATTATATATTGGTTTTTGATTTTTCAACATAATATTGAATCCAAATAAAAATTATTTAACAAATAAAAAATATATTTTTTATTTTTTTAAAATATTATATAAGAAAAAATAATTAAAAAAAACCGTCTTTTGACGGTTTTTAAAACAATATTTTTTTGTATAAAAATAATTAATGATTACTATTTATTAAGTTCAAAACGAACAAATTTTTTTATTATCATATTATTTTCTTTCAAAACTTGATAAACTGTTTTAGTTTGATCAAAAATAAATTGTTGTTTAGTTAAAACTATATCATCAATAAATTTGTTAATACGAGCAGATATAATTTTTTCCATCAATTTTCTTGGTGATGTAGACTTTTTAATTATTTTAAATTGTATTTTTTTTTCTTTTTCAATTATATCTTTCGGTATATCTTCTTGGTTAATATATTCTGGATTAGAAGCTGCAATATGTATTGCAAGATCATGAATTAATTTTTTATTATTTTTTTCTCCATCTAAAGAAATTAATACTCCAATTCGATTATTATGCAAATAATAATCTAATTGACTAGACACTAAAGTTGATAATTTTGTAATTTGAATATTTTCTCCTAATTTAGATAAAATTTCTATTCTTTTTTCTTCATATTTTTTTTGAATGAAATTAAGATCGTCTATTTTATTATTTACAACATATTGAATAATATTTTGTCCAAAATTTAAAAAATTTTGTTCTCTAGATACAAAATCTGTTTCACAACTCAATTGTAACATTGCAACAAAATCTTTTTCCAAAGACATTTTGGCTAATATAATACCAGAATTAACTGCATTAATTGATTTTTTTGAAGCTTTAATTTTTCCAATAATACGCAAATTCTGTATAGCTAGTTCTATATCTCCATTAGATTGAAGTAGTGCAGATTTACAAGTAGTTATTCCTACTCCAGTACGATTGCGTAATTCTTTTATTAAAGATAAATTGATTTTAGACATAAAATACTTCCAAAGAATTATTTTTTTATAAAATACTACTGTTTTTTTTTAAAAAAATGAAATAAAAATATTTAAAAAAATAATTAATATTACTGATAAATTTTTTCATGAACACTTGATTTTTTATTTATGTCATTAAATAAATCCTCAACAGTATTTAAATAAAATTTAATTGCACGCATTGCATCATCATTACCAGGAATTACATAGTCAATATTTTCTGGATTAGTATTTGTATCAACAATTGCAAAAATAGGAATACCTAATTTATTAGCTTCTTGCACTGCAATATACTCATGATCTGCGTCAATAATAAACAATGCATCAGGCAAACCACCCATATTTTTAATTCCACTTAAACTATTTTCTAATTTATTTAATTCCCTTGTTCTTATCAATGCTTCTTTTTTAGTTAATTTCTTAAAAGTACCATCCTGAGATTGTTTTTCTAATTCTTTTAAACGTTTAATAGATTGTCTCACTGTTTTCCAATTTGTTAATGTCCCCCCTAACCATCTATGATTAATAAAATATTGTTTGCAATTTTTTGCAGTTTCTTTTATATATTTACTAGCTGCACGTTTTGTGCCAACAAACAATATTTTTCCTTTCTGAGAAGCTATTTTTTTCAATTCTTGTAATGCTACATTAAACATAAAAGCTGTTTTTTCTAAATTGATAATATGTATTCTATTTTGTTTTCCAAAAATGTAATCTTTCATTTTTGGATTCCAAAATTTACTTTGATGACCAAAATGTACTCCAGCTTTCAACATATCACGTATAGAAACTTTATTCATTATATTCTCCTGTAATATAATAGAAGTGATATTTTTGAATATATAACATATTTCATTTTTTTAAAACAAATTGATATATTATCATATAAATTTTATACACCATAACATTATGCACTATGTATAAAATATAAAAAATACATTCTAATTTTATAGAATATATTCCATAAAATTATATCATGAAAAAATAATAAAATAGGATAAATATATGACAGTTTTTATTAAATCAAAAGAAGAAATAGAAAAAATGAGAATTTCAGGAAAATTAGCAGCAGAAGTTTTAGAAATGATAGAACCATATATAAAAATTGGGATTTCTACAGAAGAAATTAATGATATTTGTCATCAATACATTATTAATGAACAAAAAGCTATACCAGCTTGTTTGAATTATCATGGTTTTCCAAAATCTATTTGTACATCTGTCAATGATGTTGTATGTCATGGAATTCCAAACAAAAAAGTAATATTAAAAAATAAAGATATTATAAATATTGATGTTACTATTATTAAAAATGGATTTTATGGTGATACATCAAAAATGTTTATTGTAGGAGAAAAAACAAATAAAACAAAAAAAATATGTAAAATAGCACAAAAATCTTTATATTTAGCACTAAAAATTATTAAACCTGGTATTAAACTAAATGCCATAGGGGAAACAATACAAAAATTTGTTGAAAATCACAAATATTCTGTTGTTCGTGAATATTGTGGTCATGGAATTGGCAAAAAATTTCATGAAGAACCTCAAATTTTACATTATCAATCTAATGATAATCAATTAATTTTAAAAAAAGGAATGACATTTACTATTGAACCTATGATTAATGCTGGACATCATAATGTCTTTCTCATGAAAGATGGATGGACAGTAAAAACACAAGATCATAGTTTGTCAGCACAATATGAACATACTTTAGGAGTTACAAAATATGGATGTGAAATATTCACCATAAGAAAAGAAGAAATACCATATATTTCACCAAAATTATTTAATTTATAAATATTTATTAATCAAATATAAGTAAAAATTTTATGAAAATTACAATTGTTGGAATGGGATACGTAGGATTATCTAATGCTTTATTGTTAGCACAACACAATCAAGTTATTGGATATGATATTGATCATAAAAAAATATCTTTATTGAAAAAAAAAATATCTCCGATTAAAGATAAAGAAATTAGCTATTTTCTAAAATATAAAAAAATTAACTTTTCAGTAACAAAAAATAAAATAAAAGCATATAAAAATTCCAAATTTATTATTATATCTGTACCTACTGACTACAATAAAAAAAAAAAAAAATGGATACTCAAATAGTAAAATCAGTCATTCATGATATTAAAAAAATCAACATAAATAGCGTTATTATTATCAGATCTACTATGCCTATTGGTTTTTCAATAAAATTTTCTAAGACAAATAACTATAAAAACATTATTTATGTTCCAGAATTTTTAAGAGAAGGCAAAGCCTTATATGATAATCTTTATCCATCACGTATTATTATTGGATCAACGTCTAAACAAGCTAAAATATTTTCGAAAATTTTATTAAAAAGTATATTTAAAAAAAATATTTCTGTTTTATTTACTAATTCTTCGGAAGCTGAAGCAATTAAATTGTTTTCTAATGCTTATTTAGCTATGAGGATATCATTTTTTAATGAATTAGATTCATACACTATAAAAAATAAATCAATAAATGCAAAAAAAATAATTCATGGAATATGTTTAGATTCGAGAATAGGCAATTATTATAATAATCCATCTTTTGGATTCGGAGGATACTGTTTACCTAAAGATACTCAACAACTAATCATGCATTTTAAAAATATTCCAAATGTTTTGATAAATTCTATTATAAAATCTAATAATAAAAGAATTAACTTGATTGCGGATCAAATTATTAAAAATAAAATAAAAGTAATTGGAATTTATAAACTATCGATGAAATATAAATCAGATAATTATAGATCTTCAGCTATATTAAAAATCATAAAAAAAATACAATATCAAAAAATAAAAATTCTAATTTATGAACCAATGTTAAATAAAAAAATATTTAATTGCATTAAAATAAATAATTTAAATATTTTTAAAAAAAACAGTGAAATTATATTAACAGATAGGTTTTATGAAGAATTAAAAGACGTAAAAAATAAAATTTACACTCGTGATATTTTTATTTATTCTTAAACTAAGATATTTAATTTATTTTTTCCATTTTTTCTTTAATGAAACAATACGATTAAATACAAGATGATTTTTTCTATGATCATAAATATCAGCACAAAAATATCCTTCTCTTTCAAATTGAAATTTATTTCCTTTTTTTGATTTCAATAAACTACGTTCAACTAATCCTTGACGAATAATCAAAGAATTAGGATTAATTAATGATGAAAAATTTTTAAATTTTTCTGGATTAGATACAGAAAACAATCGATTATATAATCTAATTTCTGCTTTAACAGCATCTAATTGACTTATCCAATGTATAACTCCTTTGACTACTCTTCCATCAAATGGTTTTCTATTCAAAGTATTTTTATCATAAGTACAATAGATGGTAGTAATATTTCCATTTTTATCTTTTTCGATGTAATTTGCACGAATAATATATGAATATCGTAATCGTACTTCTCCTCCTAAAAATAAACCATAATAATTTTGATATTTTTTTTCAGAAAAATCATTACGATCAATATATAATTCTCGAGTAAATTGAAGACACCTTATACCCATTTTAGGTTGATTAGGATGATTATAAACACTAATAATTTTTTTTGTTTTAAACATATTTTCAATTACTAATTTAACAGGATTTAAAACAGCCATAACTCTTGGTGTATTTTTGTCTAAATCATTTCTAATACAAGATTCTAATGTTTCCATATTTATCAAACTATTTTGTTTGGATACGCCAATAATATTACAAAATTGACGAATAGAATTTGCTGTATATCCTCGTCTTCTTAATCCAGATATTGTGAGTAATCTAGGATCATCCCAATTTTTAACAACTTTATTTTTGATTAATAAATTTAATTTTCGTTTTGATAGAATTGTATATTCTATATTTAAACGAGCATATTCATATTGTTTAGGATAACTATTAACAGTAATATTTTTTAGTATCCAATTATATAATCGACGATTATCTTGAAATTCTAAAGTACAAATAGAATGTGTAATACCTTCTATAGCATCTGAAATACAATGAGCAAAATCATACATAGGATAAATACACCACTTTCTATGTAATTTTTGATGTGTTACATGTTTTATTCTATACAAAACTGGATCACGCATAATCATAAATGGAGATGACATATCTATCTTAGCTCTTAAACACATTTCTCCTTCTTGATAATATCCTTGTTTCATTCTTTGAAATAAATTTAAATTCTCATTAATTTTTCTATTACGATATGGACTTTCTATTCCACCTGTCTTTAATGTACCTCTATATTTCTTTAATTCTTGATCAGATAATTCATCAACATATGCTAATCCCTTCTGTATTAATTCAATAGCATATAAATATATTCTATCAAAATAATCTGAAGAATATTTAACTTTATCGTTCCATTTAAAACCCAACCATTTTATATCTTTTAATATAGAGTGCACATATTTTATATTTTCTTTTTTTGGATTAGTATCATCTAGACGAAGATAACATTTACCATTATAATAATTTGCAATACCAAAATTTAAACATATAGATTTTGCATGACCAATATGTAAATAACCACTAGGTTCTGGAGGAAATCTTGTTTTAATTTTTTTATAATTACCTATTTTTAAATCTTTATAAATAATTTGATTAATAAAATTTTTTTTATTAAAATAATTTATCTTCATTTTTATAAAATTAATTGTTTCAATTGATTTAAAAAATAACCTCTTATACTGAAACTAAAAGACCTTCTTTAACTCCAACCATAATAAATTCTATTCCTAATGTAATTAATAATAAACCCATAATTCGAGTCATAACCTTAATTCCAGTTTTTCCTAAATACTTACTAAAAAAAACAGATGAACGAAAAAATAACCAACAACAAAAAGAAAAAAAAATACTTGTTAAACATAATCCTATAATATTTTTAAAATTATACCAATTAGAAGACCAAATAATACAAGAAGTAATTGCACCAGGTCCAGCCATTAATGGTAATGCTAAAGGTACTATGGCAATATTTTCATGATTTAAATTTTTATATTTTTCTTTATTTTCATTTCTTTTAATATAGTTTTTTTTCTTTTTAATATCATCAAGTATCATAGGAATCGCAATAATTATTATACATAATCCACCAGAAATTCTAAATGCATTAATTGATATTGAAAACAAATTTAAAAATGATTCACCAAAAATTAAAGAAATACATAAAATAATACTAACTGTAACGTTAGTAATCAAATTAGTATGATTTCTATCTTTGATAGACTGATGATTACTCATAGTGATGAATACAGGCATCACTCCTATTGGATTTATTATGATAAAAAGAATCAAAAAAAAATTAATATAATTAGAAAAATTTAATAAATTTTCTGACACAATTAGTTATCCTCAATAATAGTGTTGAATCAAAATTTTTTTGTTTTTTTTAAAAAAAACAAATTAACTTAGTATAACATTAAAAAAAATCTTGAATATGAAAAATATAATTCATTATGAAAATATTTTTATATTTAAAATATAATGTTAAAAAACTTTCACCATATAAAATATAAATGTATACTTAAATATCTAACAGATAATTTAATAATCTTTTTAAAACATGCATCAAATAATATATGGAATTCACACAATTGAAGAAATAATTAGATTTAATCCAATAAAAATAAAACAATTATATATCAAAAAAGGAAAATTAAACAAACGATTAATTTCAATCATTAATAAATTAAAAAATTTAGATATTAAAATACAATTTGCAAATAAAAAATGGATGGACTCATCTACTAATAATGCAGTACATCAGGGTATAATAGCATATATTAATAAAAATAAAGAATATCAAATTTCTGATATTGACCAAATCATTAAAAAAAAACAAAATCCATTTTTGCTAATTTTAAATAAAATAGTAGATCCATATAATTTAGGTGCATGTTTAAGAAGTGCTAACGCAGCTAATGTAGATATTGTATTTATTACTAAAAAAAAATCTGCTCCATTGAATGAAACAGTCAGAAAAACTTCATCAGGATCTATAGATTATTTAAAAATAATTAAAGTAACAAATACTATTAATTTAATCAAATTATTAAAAAAAAAAAATATAACAATTATTGGTACTGATAGTGCTCAAAAAAATAAAAATATATATTCCAGTAATTTTAAAAAACCACTAGCATTAATCGTAGGTTCAGAAAATCTAGGAATTAGCAAAGAAATTAAAAAAAATTGTGATACAATAATTAAAATTCCTATACTGGGTAATATACAATCATTAAATGTTTCAGTAACCACTGGAATTTTTTTATTTGAAATAATACGACAAAGATTATTTACAAAATAACTAAAAAAATATTAAAATAAACGTCTATTTTTTTTAATTTAAAAAAATTTAAATATAAAAATATAAAAAATTAATATAATAAACCTATTATATTAATTTTGGATCTATCAACAACAATCACATAATATATAAATTATCTGTAATGACAAATCATAATAAAGAAGAATGTTCAACTTGGAAAACCTTTTGTCGTTTATGGCCACTAATTTCTCCACATAAATTAGGATTATCTATATCTATAATGACTTTAGTAATACATGCTGGTATCGATGCATTAATGATTTCATTATTAAAACCGCTATTAGATGATGGATTTGGAAAAACAAATCATCAAACATTAAAATTTTTATCAATGATTATCTTAATTTTAATTTTTATAAGAGGAGTATCAAGCTTTATAGCTAATTATTCAATGGCTTCAGTATCTAGTAAAGTAGTGATGAAAATGAGAAAATTATTATTTATTCATATCATGGGTATGCCTGTATCATTTTTTGACATGCAACCAACTGGTAATTTATTATCTCATATCACATATGATTCAGAACAAATTGCTGCTTCCTCTTCAAGTGCATTAATTACTATTATTAGAGAAACTGCCTATATTATAGGTTTATTTTCATTAATGTTTTATTATAGCTGGAAATTATCGTTAATGTTGATTATTTTTACTCCAACTGTAATATTTAGTATTCAAGTCATTTCAAAACGTTTCAGAATAATTAGTAAAAATATACAATCTGGGATGGGTGGCGTTAATTCAGCGACAGAACAAATGTTAAAGGGACATAAAGAAGTATTAATTTTTGGTGGACAAAAAATTGAAACAAAAAGATTTAAAAAAGTAAATAATTATATCAGAAAACAAACAATGAAACTAATAACTGTTTCTTCTATTGCTGATCCACTAATTCAATTTATTGCCTCTTTTGTATTAGCAATAATACTATACGTTTCTAGTTTACCAGAAATGATTAATACTTTAACTGCTGGAACTGTTGGAGTAGTATTTTCATCTATGTTTGCTTTAATGCGTCCATTAAAATTATTAACTTCTGTTAATACACAGTTTCAAAAAGGTATGGCAGCATGTCAAACATTATTTAGTATTTTAGATATGAAACAAGAAATAGATCAAGGGACTCTAAAACTTAAAAAAGTTAGAGGATTTATTGAATTTAAAAATGTAACTTTTACATATCCAAATAGAAAATACTATGTTTTACGTGATATATCTTTTAAAATTGATGCTGGAAAGTCAGTTGCTTTAATTGGTAAATCAGGATCAGGAAAAACAACTATTGCTAATCTAATTATTAGATTTTATAATATCAGTAGAGGACGTATTTTTATAGACAATCAAAATATATATGATTATCAATTAAAATCATTAAGAAGACAAATTGCATTAGTATCTCAAAATGTTTATTTGTTTAATGATACTATAGCAAATAATATTGCATATGCTACAAATAATGAGAATTATAGTAGAAAAATTATTGAAAAAGCAGCAGAAATGGCTTATGCAATGGATTTTATAGAAAAATTTACCCATGGATTAGATACTATGATTGGAGAAAACGGTGTAATGTTGTCTGGAGGACAACGACAAAGAATTGCAATAGCCAGAGCATTATTACATAATGCCTCAATATTAATTTTTGATGAAGCAACTTCTGCACTTGATAACGAATCCGAAAAAGAAATTCAATCTACTTTAAATAAATTAAAAAAAAACAGAACATCAATTATTATAGCTCATCGTTTATCTACAATTAGAAGTGTAGATCAAATTTTAGTGATTCAAGAAGGTAAAATAATAGAAAAAGGTAATCATGATTCTTTACTAAGAAATAACGGAGCATATACAAAACTTTGTAATATACAAATCAAATAATGATAACAAAAATATATTTTAGTACTTCATATTTAAATTTACTTTTAATTCCCATATCTTTTTTTTATATTATTATAGTGCATATAAGATATATTATATATTATTTTAATATATTACCAATTTGGAAAGCACCAATTCCGATTATTATAGTTGGAAATATTACAATTGGTGGCACTGGAAAAACACCAGTTGTTATTTGGTTAGTTAAAAAATTATTAAAAAAAGGATATAAAGTTGGTGTCATTTCGAGAGGTTATAAAAGTAAATCAAAAACCTATCCATTATTAATTGATACTTATATTGATACTAAAATTATTGGAGATGAAGCAGCTTTAATATATAGAAAAACTGGGGTTCCGATTGCAATAGCTCCTAAAAGAATAGAAGCCGTTAAAATATTATTAAAATTTAAAAAATTAGATATTATAATTAGTGATGATGGTTTACAACACTACTCGTTATATAGGAACTATGAAATCATAGTCATTGATGGCACAAGAAGATTTGGAAATAATCTATTTTTACCAGCAGGTCCACTACGTGAATGTCAATATAGACTGAAAACTGTTAATGCTATAATTGTTAATGGAGGAATGCCTAAAAAAGGCGAATTTTCAATGCATTTAAATGGAAAAATCGCAATTAATATGCTAACTAAAAAAAAAATTGTCGTTAACAAATTAAAAAAAGTAGTAGCTATTGCAGGAATTGGAAATCCAAATCGTTTCTTTTTAAATCTTAATCTATTAAATGTAGACATTATTAAAACTTATTCATTTATAGACCATAAAGATTATAAGTACTCTCATCTTAAAAAAATTGTAAATAAAAAAGAAACACTTTTAATGACAGAAAAAGATGCAGTGAAATGTTTTAATTTTGCAAAAAAAAATTGGTGGTATCTTCCTGTATATGCAAAAATTGAAAAAAATGGATCTAATATCATTTTAAATGATATAGAAAAAATATTAAATTCATAGAAAAAAATTTAACTTTTTTTAATAATTTGATTTTTTTATTAATTTATTTTTATAAATAATTTAAAAAAATGTCTTTAAGAAAAGTAATTTTTTTCTTTTTCCAAAATTGTATTGCAATTGGTATCATATCACATGCATTAATAAAAATTATATTACTTACTAAAAATCTAGAAGAATTATTTTTTAATATAGAATATTTACTCCATGCATCACCAGCAATAGCCCATGTACCTCTGAGATATTTAATTTTCTCTATAAAATTCTCTGGCTTTAATTTAATTTCTGTATTTGATCCAGACCAATAATTATTACTATTTAATTTATAACAAGCAGTATAAATTTCTCCCATTTTTGCATCAATTGCGACTATAACATTTTTAATACCTATTTTTTGATATACACTTTGTGCTAAAGTTAATAAAGAAGAAATATTAATTAATGAAAAAGAAGAATAAGAAAAGGCAAAACCTTGTGCAATAGCAACAGAAATTCTTACACTAGAAAAATTTCCTGGACCAGAACTAAAAGCTATGATATGAATATCTTGCAATGTAATTTTTGCATCTAATAAACATTTTTTTATCATTGGAAATATTTTTTTAATATGTTCTTGAGGAGAAAATAAAATATTTTTAAATATTTTATTTTGATGTAAAATTGCAACAGAAGTATGATCAATACTAGTATCAAAAGCTAATATATTTAAATTCATAATACTACCATTCAAAAAATACTATTAAATATTATAAAAATAACTATTTTTTTAAAATTTCTTTTATAATTTCTTTTGGTAAAAAATGATCAATTTCACCTTTTTTGATAATTATTTCTCTAATTAAAGAAGAAGAAATAAAAGAAAATTGTGGAGAAGATATAAAAAAAATTGTTTCTAAATTATAATAGAGTACTTTATTCATACAAGATAATTGGTATTCATATTGTAAATCTGTAGAAAAACGTATGGATCTTATTAAGATATTTGATTGATTTTCTTTTGCAAATTGAATAGTCAATCCTGAAAAACTTTTAATTTCTACATTTTTAAACGATTTTAAAACTTTTTTTATTAAAAAAACTCTTTCTTCTAAAGTAAACATAGTTTTTTTTTTTATATTATTAGAAACTCCAACAATTAATTGATCAAAAATTAAAGATGCACGTTTAATAATATCTAAATGTCCATAAGTAATCGGATCAAATGTACCAGGATAAATTGCTTTTTTTTTCATATATTTCTTGTTTTTTAAATAAAAAAGTTTTTATATTTATAATTTTTTTTAGTTTCAGATATACTACAATAATAGTAGACATATAATCATATTAAATCAAAAAATTTAATTTATAAATAAATATTTTTATAAAAAATTGTAAAATTTGTTATTGAATAATTCAATGAAATTTAAAAAAATAGAAAAAAAAAAACAAAAAATTAGAATCTTATTTAGAAAATATAGAAAAAATTTAACAAATGATCAAAAAAAAATAGAAGAAAAAAATATTATAAAAAAAATTATTAAACATAAATTAATTCAATCTTCAAAAAATATTGGTTGTTTTATGTCTTTTGATGGAGAAATTCCAACAAATAATTTAATAAGAATTTTAAAAAAAAATATTTATTTACCTAGTATTAATCCTTACAATCAATTATATTTTCTAAAATATAATAAAAAAATAACTTTCAAAAAAAATATTTTCAATATTAAAGAAATACCTTATAATAAAGGTAAAATAATTTCAATAAAAAAACTAGATGTTGTTTTTGTCCCTATAGTTGCTTTTGATAAAAGAGGATACAGATTAGGAATGGGTGGTGGATTTTACGATAAATTATTATTAAATTGGAAAGAAAAAAATTTTTATCCCATTGGATTAACATATGATTTTTCTTTTATTGAAAAATTGCCAACAACAGCATGGGATATTCCTTTACCTGAAATTATTACTCCAACAAATATATGGAGTTGGAAATATTAATTTAAATTAATATATAACTAGGTTTTTTAATTCTTTAACTATATAAAATATATACATGAATATTCTTAATAAGAAAAATTTAATTTGGATTGATTTGGAAATGACTGGACTCAACCCTGAAAAAGACAAAATTATTGAAATAGCAACAATTATCACTAATAAATATCTAGAAATATTAGAAAAAGGACCAACAATTGCAATTTATCAATCAAAAAAACAATTATCATTAATGGATAATTGGAATAAAAAAATTCATAATGAAACAGGGTTAATAAATAGAGTTGAAAACAGTCAATATAATGAACAAAAAGCAGAACAAAAAACAATAAATTTTTTAAAAAAATGGGTACCAAAAGGATTTTCTCCAATTTGTGGAAATAGTATAGCTCAGGATCGTCGTTTTTTGTTTAAATATATGCCAAAATTAGAAAAATATTTTCATTATAGATACATAGATGTAAGTACTTTAAAAGGATTAGTTAGACTTTGGAAACCAGAATTATTAAAAAAATTTTCAAAAAAAAACACTCACCAAGCATTAATTGATGTAGAGTATTCTATTAAAGAATTAATATTCTACAAAAATAACTTTATTCAAATAAAATAAAAAATAATTAAATTAATTATATACAGAATATTGACTTTTTAGTAAGATACTATCTGGATAGTACCCTTATACTATTTTGTGCGGGAATAGCTCAGTAGGTAGAGCACGACCTTGCCAAGGTCGGGGTCGCGAGTTCAAATCTCGTTTCCCGCTCAATAAAATAAAAAAACTAGCATAGTTTGATATAACAATATTATGCTAGTTTTTATATGTTATATTATTTTTTTTATTAAAAAATTGCATTTCATATTCAGATTCTGTTAAAGAAGTAATAAAAGAATTACGTTGAAATATACGATTCATATAAAAAATAATGTCTTTAGTATTTTCATTTTCTTGAATATTAACCTTTAATAAAGGTAATCTCCATAATAATGGAGCTAAATAGCAATCAACTAGACTAAATTCTTGACTCATAAAAAAAGGCATTTCTTTAAATATTTCTGAAATCGATAATAATTCTTTTTTTAATTTTTTAGATGCAAAATTAGAATTTAAATCTTTCTTATCTATTTTAGATATTAAAGAATATAAATTTCTTTGTATATGATACATCATTAAACGACTGCTACCACGAGCTACAGGATAAACAGGCATTAAAGGTGGATGTGGAAAACGTTCATCTAAATATTCCATAATTATTCTAGAATCATATAATATTAATTCTCTGTCTACTAACGTAGGAATTGTTCTATAAGGATTTATTTTAATAAAATATTGGGGTAGATTTTTAAAATCTATATTTTCTATTTCTACACTAATTCCTTTTTCAGCTAAAACAATACGTACTTGATGACTATAAATGTCTGTTTCTCCTGAAAATAATGTTATAATTGAATGTTTATTACTCATAATAGACATAAAATACTCCGTTTAAAAATGTTTTAGCAATATATCATCTTTTATTTTTAAAAAAATTGATATTTATCAATATCATCAATAAAAAAATATTTTCAATGTAATAGATATACTCTTTGTTCAAGAGATATTAAGGTAGGATTTTAAATAGTTATATTTAAAATAAAAAAATAAATCTAAAAACCTACCTCTTATTAAGAGGTAGGTTTAATTAAACCTAATAAAATGAATATTTATCTTTAAAAAACTACTATATTTAACGCTTAGAATATTGTGGTCTACAACGTGCTTTTCTTAAACCTACTTTTTTACGTTCGACTATACGAGAATCACGAGTAATTAATCCTAATTTTCTTAAAATTGCACGAAAAGACTCATTATATTTTAATAATGCTCGTGTAATTCCATGTCTAATAGCATCAACTTGTCCTGAAATACCACCACCTTTTACAGTAATATATAAATCAAACGATTCTAACATTTTTACTATTTTTAAAGGTTGTTTAATTAAACAATGTGATGTTTTTCTTCGAAAATAAATATCTAATTTTTTCTTATTTATTATTAAATTTCCAACACCTTTTTTTAAAAAAACACGAGCAGATGCACTTTTTCTTCGTCCAGTTGCATAATAATAGGTATTATTGTTATTCATTTCTAAATCTCAAGAAATTTTGGTTTTTGTGCATTATGAAAATGTCTATCATCAGAATAAATTTTTAATTTACGATATATTATTCTTCCAAGTGGACCTTTTGGCAACATACCTTTAATGGAATGTTGAAGAATATATTCAGGATTTTTTGAAATAACTTCATTAAATTTTCTTTTTTTTAATCCACCAACATAACCACTATGCCTATAATATATTTTTTTTATTTTTTTTTTACCTGTCAAAACAATTTTTTTCGCGTTAATAATAATAATAAAATCACCAACATCTACATGAGGAGTATATTCAACTTTATGTTTACCTTTTAAATAATGTACTACTTTAGAACTTAAATAACCTAATTTTTTTTTTTCAGCATCAATAATATACCAATTTCTAGTTATATTTTCTAGTTTAGCATTAAAAGTTTTCATTTATATATTCCAACATACATAAAAATATATTTATATAATAGGCGATTTATATAATAAATGCGAATACTATTTCATAGTAAATAAATTGTTTTATAAATAAACATATCACAAACTTCGGAGGAGGAGAGATTCGAACTCTCGAATAGTTTACTATTGGTGGTTTTCAAGACCACTGCCTTCAGCCACTCGGCCACTCCTCCAAATTGAATAAAAAACAAAATTATCAATAAAAAATATTTAACTTAAAAAAATAAATAAGATTCATTCCATAATCGATAAAATTCTTTTAAATAATTTTTAGAAACATAAAAATTATTTCTAATATATATTACATTTTCCGCATTACGTAAATGAGCATTATATGTATAATTAAATGATCCAGTAACTATTGTTTTTCCGTCAACAATCAAAAATTTATTATGCATAATACTATATTTTTTACATATTTTTACAAATACACCATTTTTTTTTAAAAATTTTAAAATAGAAGAATAATTTTTACTATTTTTATAATCAACAATAACATTAACAAGAACTCCTCTTTCTTTTGCCTTAATTAACTCTGATGCAATTGAATAATTTGTAAAAGTATATGTTGCAAGATTAATTGATTTTAATGAAGATTGAATAGATCTAACAATTATTTTTTTTGCTGAACCTCCTGGGGAAAAACCTACTTCTATTTTTGTAGAAAAAATAGAATTTATGCATAAATAAATAATAAAAATAAATAAAAAAAATAATGCTTTTTTTTCTTTTTTAAAAAAAAAACATATAATATATACCTAATATTCTAAAATTAAAAAAATTTATATATTTATCACATAAAAATAAATATATTTCAATATAAAAATAAAATTAATAGTATATTGTTTCTACATATATCACATTTATAGAAGTAACCATATAGTTTGGTTTTAATAATTAAAATATAATATTAGGAATATATATACAACAAAAAACATGTTATAAAATATACATTTAAAATATACAATTATTTTTAACTTTAATGATTTCAATAACTTTTAACTATATTCTGAAACTAGCTAATACATATCAAAATTTAATAATATTTTTTGTATTTATATTATCTTTTCTAGAATCATTAGCAATTATTTCATTAATATTACCATCTACACTGATACTCATAAGTATCAGTGTTTTAATTAATAATAATGGAGTTGCCTTTTTTCCAATTTGGTTTGCAACTGTCATAGGAGCTTTTTTAGGAGATTGGTTATCATACTGGATTGGATATCATTACAAAAAAAAAATAATTTTAATATGGAATAAATTTTTTTCAGAATCCTTTTTTAAAAAAGGATATCTTTTTTTTAATCGTTGGGGTAAATATAGTATATTTATCGGTAGATTCTTTGGGCCATTTAGAGCAATTATACCAATGATTGCAGGTATTTATACAATGCCTAAACATTTTTTTCAAATCTTTAATTTATTATCTGCAATGATATGGGCATTAATTATTTTAACTCCAGGATCTTTTTTAACTCATTTAATCATGTAATTAATCAATTTTTATTTTTATAAAATTCTTATAAATACTTATTTAAAGGTATAAAAAAATTGAATATTAATTCAATAAACATATTATTGTTAATACAATCTCTATTTTCAATTGCAATATTTTTTCTTCTTAAAAAAATAAAAAAACAAAAAATAAAAATACAAAAAATACATTTAATCAATGAAAACTATCAAAGAAATTATACAAAATATATAGAATTAGAAAAAAAATATATAAATATAAAAAAAGAACTAGAAATACAAAAAAAAAATAATATAAATAAAGAATTAGAATTAAAAGAAATTAAAACAAGATTAGAAGAAACTCGAAATTCTTTTAAAGAAAAAGAAGAATTATTAAAAAACAATGAAAATAAAATAAAAATACAATTTGAAAATTTAGCTAATCAAATATTTGAAAAAAATAACAATAAATATGTCAAAGAAAATGAAAAAAACTTAATACACTTGCTTATCCCATTTAGAGAACAATTAAGCAATTTTAAAAATCAAATATGTGAAAATTTTAATAAAGAAGAACATCAATATTATAAATTATCTTATGAAATTAATGAATTAAAAAAATTAAATAATAAAATTACTCAGGAAACTGTCAATTTAACAAAAGCATTGAAAGGAGACAATAAAATTCAAGGAACATGGGGTGAAACAATTTTATCTCGTATTTTAGAAAATTCAGGTTTAAGAAATGGACATGAATTTAAAACACAAGTAAATATTAATAGTCTTGATCGTCGTTCTCAACCAGATGTAATAATATATTTACCACAAAATAAAAATATTGTTATTGACTCTAAAATTTCTTTAAAAGCATATGAAAAATATTTCAATAGTGAAAACGAAGAAATAAAAAAACATGCATTGAAAGAACATATTTATTCAATTAAAAATCATATAAAAGAATTAGGTAAAAAAGATTATCAAGAATTACCAGGATTAAATACATTAGATTATGTATTAATGTTTATATCAATAGAATCAGCTTATTTATTAGCACTAAATGAAGCACCAGAACTAATTGATGAAGGATTAAAAAATAATATTTTATTAGTTTGTCCATCTACTTTATTGATTATAATTCGTACTATAAATAATTTATGGTGTTACGAAAATCAAAATCAAAATTCTAAAATTATTTCAGAACGTGCTTCAAAAATATATGATAAAATTAGATTATTAGTTGACGATATGCAAATCTTAGGGCAAACACTTAATAAAACGCAATTGCATTATCAATCAATTATTAAAAAATTAGCAGAAGGAAAAGGAAATCTAATTAATCAAACTGAAAATTTAAAAAAATTAGGGATTCGAATTAAACGTCCTATTAATTCAGAATTTTTAGATCAAATAATAAAGTCAAATTGATATTTTATTAAAATTAAACAAAAAATATTTTCTTAAAAAATGAAAAAAAAAATAGAAAAATTGAAAAAAATAAATAAAATACAAAAAAAAAAACTTGTTGATTCTGTTTTTAACTCGGTCGCTAAAAAATATGATTTCATGAATGATATTATGTCTTATGGATTACATAGAATATGGAAGCAATATACTATTAAACATATTGGAATTAAAAATAAAATGAAGATTTTAGATTTAGCAAGCGGTACAGGAGATCTAAGTATAAAAATCGCAAAAAAAATAGGAAAAAAAGGAAAAATTATATTAACTGACATTAATCAGATTATGTTAAATATAGGAAGAAAAAAATTAAGAAATTTAGGAATAATTAAAAATATATACTATATTCAAGCTAACGCAGAAAATTTACCATTTTGTTCAAATTATTTTGATTGTATAGTTTTATCTTTTGGATTACGTAATATTGTTAACCAAGAAAATGCATTGAAATCTATTTTTAGAATTTTAAAACCTGGAGGTAGATTATTAATATTAGAATTTTCTAAACCTACTTATTCACTTTTATCAAAAATATTTAATATTTATTCTTTTTATTTATTACCAATTCTCGGTAAAATTTTCGTTAATGATAGTAAAAGTTATCAATATCTTGCTGAATCTATTTATCTTCATCCTAATCAAAATATTTTAAAAAAAAAAATAATGTCAATTGGATTTCAAGAAGTATCATATATCAATATATTTGGAGGAATAGTAGCTTTGCATAAATGCTTCAAACTATAAAAAAAAATAATATATCTTTATTTATATAAAATCTGTTTATTTATAAAAAATATGATAATATTTCTATTATCATATTTTAAAAGAATATATAAAAATATCATTTAGGATGATAATTGAAAAAAAAAGAAATTAAAAGATTTTTATTTATTATTAAAACAATTTGTTACTATAGACTAAACAAATTTATTCCAAAAAAAAAAAATACTTTTTTATTAAGAATAATATGCAGTAGTTTTTTTTGGATTAAAAAGAAAAACATTACAAATTCTTTAGAAAAACGTTTATTTTTAGCATTAGAAAAATTAGGTCCTATTTGGATTAAATTAGGACAAATGCTTTCTACAAGAAAAGATCTTTTTTCTAAAAAAATGATCTTAAATTTAGAAAAATTACAAGATAAAGTTAATTATTTTGATGGTAGTTTAGCTAAAAAAAAAATTGAAAATTCATTCGGATATCCTATTGAAAAATATTTTGACGATTTTGATCAAAATCCATTAGCTTCTGCATCAATCTCACAAATTCATACTGCAAAATTAAAAAAAAATAATAAAAAAATTATTATTAAAATTATTAAACCTAATATCTTAAAAACAATAAAAATAGATATCAATTTGATGTATCTTTTTGCAAATTGGTTTAATTGGATATATTCAAAAAAAAAAATATATTTAAAAGATATTGTTTCAGAATATAAAAAAATTTTAATTAAAGAATTAAATTTACTTAATGAAGCATTTAATACAATTAAATTAAGAAATAATTTTAAAAACAGCAATATTTTATATATACCAAAAATTTATTTAAAACATTGTAGAAAAAATGTTATAGTGATGGAACGTATATATGGTATTCCAATTTCAAACATAAAAAAAATAAAAGAAGAAAAAATAAATTTGAAATTATTAGCAGAAAGAGGGGTAAAAATTTTTCTTATACAAGTTTTTTATAATAATTTTTTTCATGCTGATATGCATTCTGGAAATATTTTTGTTTCAAAAAGTAATCCTAATAATCCAAAATATATTGCAATAGATTGTGGAATTATAGGAACTTTAACTGAAAAAGATAAATTATATTTAGCAGAAAATTTTATTGCTTTTTTTAATCGTGACTACTATAAAATTGCTGAATTAAATATTACAAAAAGTTTAATTCCTTCAAATATTAATTTAGAGAATTTTGTTTCGTCTATTGAAAACATTTTTGATCCAATTTTTAAAAAATCATTTAAAGATATTTCATTTGGTTATATATTATTAAACTTATTTAAAATAGCAAATCATTTTAATATCAAAATTCAACCTCAATTATTTCTATTTCAAAAAACTCTAATCTATATAGAAGGTTTAGGCAAACAAATATATCCGGAATTAAATTTATGGAAAACTGCTAAACCATTTTTAGAAAAATGGCTAAATTTTGAATTTAGAAATCAAAATAAAATTAATACATATAATAAAAACTTTCTTTCATGGAACAAAAAAATTCCAGAAATTCCTAATTTTATTTATAATACATTAAAATATAATCAATATTTATGCCATAGTATAAATCATTTTTCATTTACTTATGTTAAAATTGAAAAAAATAAAACAAAAACTTATTTTTTTCTTACTATAAGTGTAGTAATGTTTTTTACTTCTATTTTTTCATACATATCTGCTTTGAAAACAATTTCAATTATATTTTTGATTTTAAGTTTAATTTTTCTAAAATATGCTTGGAAAGAAATTAAAAATTTAACATATTGTAATAACATTTAAAAAAATATTTATTAAATACTAAAAAATAGATAGTTTCTCCCAAATTTTATCAATTTTTTCTTTAATTTCTTTTTTCATTAAAATAGGTTCACCCCATTCACGTACTGTTTCTCCTGGAAGTTTATTAGTAGCATCTAATCCAATTTTTGATCCTAATCCAGAAAGAGGAGAAGCAAAATCTAAATAATCAATTGGTGTATTTTCAATAATTAAAACATCTCTCTTTGGATCTAATCTAGTACTAATAGCCCAAATAACATCTTTCCAATTTCGTGCATTGATATCTTCATCACAAACAATAATTATTTTAGTATACATAAATTGCTTCAAATAAGACCATATTCCCATCATAATATATTTCGCCTGACCAGGATATTGCTTTTTTATAGTAACAATTCCTAAACGATACGAACATCCTTCAGGAGGTAAATAAAAATCTAAAATTTCGGGATACTGTTTCTGTATAATTGGAACAAAGATCTCATTTAATACACTTCCTAAAATTGAAGGTTCATCTGGTGGACGTCCTGTATAAGTAGAGTGATAAATTGGTTTTTTTCTTTGTGTTATATGTGTAACTGTAAATACAGGAAATTTATCAACCATATTATAATAGCCAGTATGATCACCATATGGACCTTCATTAGCAACTTCATTAGGATTAATATATCCTTCTAAAATAATTTCAGAATTTACAGGAACTTCAAGATTATTAGAAATACATTTTACTACTTTTGAACGTGATCCTTTTAATAATCCTGCAAAAGAATATTCAGATAAATGATTTGGAATAGGAACAATTGCAGAAAAAATAACTGCTGGTTCTGCACCTAAAACAATAGATACTGGAAACGGTTTTAATGAATATTTTTTTTTCCATTGAATAAAATCTAATGCTCCTCCTCTATTTGGTAACCATCTAATAATAAGCTTATTTTTATTTAATAATTGTTGTCTATAAACTCCTAAATTATATCTTTTCATTTTAATATTTTCTGTAATTACAATACCCCATGTAATCAAAGGAGCTATATCTTTTGGCCAACAATGCATTATAGGTATATCAAAAAGATTAACTTCTTCAAATTTAAATATTTGCTCTTGACAAACAGCAGAATAAACTGTTTTAGTTGGCATATATAAAATTTGTTTAAATTTTGACCAATTATTAAAAAAATCACTAAAATTTTTAGGCGGTTTAGGTTCTTTCAAAAAAGCTAATAATTTACCAAATTCACTTAAAGAACTGAGATCAGGTTTGCCTATACTCATTAAAATTCTTTCAATATTACCAAATAAATTGCACAAAACTGGCATTGAAAATCCTTTTGGATTTTCAAATAATAAAGCGGGACCATTTTTTTTTAATGTTCTGTAAGATATTTCAGTCATTTCTAAAAATGGATCAACAGACAAATTAATCTTTTTTAATTTATTTTTTTTTTCCAAAAAAATAATAAATTTTCTTAAATCATATTTTTTCATATTACTCTAATATAGAATAAATACTATTTATGTAAATAGTATTTATTCTATTAATGAAATTATTATATAAAAATATTATATAATTGTCTAATTAAATAATTTCTAATATTATTAAATATAATAAAAAAATCATATTTATGCTTTTATAAGCAATATTTGGATAAATTATTTATGTATTTTCGAGCCATATTACGTATTATTGGTTTATTAATAGTATTATTTTCGATTACTATGATAATTCCTGCAATAATCTCCTTTATTTATCAAGATCAAGAAGGACATATTTTTATTAAAATATTTTTTATAATATTAATTGTCGGTTTATCACTTTGGGTTCCAAATAATAAAATTAAATATCAATTAAAACCTAAAGACGCTTGTCTAATAGTTACACTTTTTTGGATAGTACTAGGAACTATAGGATCCTTACCCTTTGCACTTTCTAATAATTTAAATTTAAATATTACTGATTCTTGTTTTGAATCGTTTTCTGGATTAACAACAACTGGTGCTACTAATTTAATTAATTTGGATTTATTACCGAAATCCATATTATTTTATAGACAAATGTTACAATGGTTAGGCGGAATGGGAATAATTGTTTTAGCTGTAACTATTTTACCTTTGTTAGGAATAGGGGAAGGCATACAATTATACCGTGCAGAAGTTTCAAGAACTATTAAAAAAAATAAAATGTTACCTAGAATTGCAGAAACTGCAAAAATATTATGGTTAATATACGTACTATTAACCATAGTTTGTACTTTTATTTTATGGATAGTTGGAATGGATTTATTTGATGCTATAACACATAGCTTTTCTACAATTTCTATTGGAGGATTTTCTACTCACGATAAAAATATCGGATATTTTAATAGTCCTATTATCAATATAGTGATTTCTATTTTTTTAATCATTTCTGGATCAAATTTTACTCTACATTTTTTATTATTATCAGGAGAAAAAATGAAAATTTATTGGAATGATCCAGAATTTCGTTTTTTTATTATATTTCAATTGATCTTAATAATTATTACTACAATTATTCTTGCATATTATTCTGTTTATAATTCTATATTAGAATCTTTAAATCATGCTTTGTTTCAGGTCATTTCATTAACAACAACAGCTGGATTTTCAACAGAACAATTTTCAAATTGGCCACTTTTTTTACCAACATTATTATTATCATCTTCTTTTATAGGAGGATGTGCGGGATCTACAGGTGGAGGAATGAAAGTAATCCGAATTTTATTATTATTTTTACAAAGTTCTATAGAACTAAAAAGAATAGTACATCCAAATGCTATTTATACAATTAAATTGGGAGATAAAGCAATACCAAAGCAAACAACTGAAGCAATATGGAGTTTTTTTTCAGCTTATTGTTTAATATTTTTTATCAGTTTTATACTACTTATTGGAACTGGAATAGATGAATTTTCTTCTTTTTCATCTGTTATAGCTACACTTAATAATCTTGGTCCTGGATTAGGAAGCGTTGCAGAAAACTTTAGTCATATTAATCCTATAGGAAAATGGATTTTAATTATTATCATGTTACTCGGACGATTAGAAATATTTACTCTACTCGTACTCTTTACTTCAACATTTTGGAAAAAATAATGCTATTATTTTATAAATAATAATTATTAAAGACAATAAATAATGAATTTTTTATTAATGTATTCTGGAAAAAATGGTCAAACGAAAAAAATTATATTAAATATTTATAAATATTTAATAAATAAAGAAAAAAAATGTAAAATAAAAAAAATAACTTTTAACGAAAATAAAGATAAAAAATTATTGCTTTATGATAAAATCGTCATAGGAGCTGCTGTCTATTATGGTAATTTTCAATACAGTTTTTTAAAGTATATTAATCAAAACGTACGCTATCTAAACAACATACCTACTGCTTTTTTTGGAGTGAATTTACTTGCTAGAAAAAAAGAAAAAAACACAGTTCAAACTAATTTTTATATGAAAAAATTTTTAAAAAATACTTTATGGAAACCTAAAATTATCGATGTATTTGCAGGAAGTTTAAATTTTAAAAATTATAAATGGTATGAAATTTTCATTATTAAAATAATAATGCAAATTTCTGGAAATAAAATTAATATTAATCAAAAATATGAATATACAAATTGGAAAAAAGTTCAAGAATTTTCAAAAAAAGTAGGAGAATTATAGTTTTTATTATAAAAAACTTCTTGATTAATATTACTATTAATATTATATTCGTTTGAATTAAATATTTATTAATTTAATATTCGTTTTATTTAAAAATTAATTAACTTTTTTATGTATTAAATAATACATTTTAAAATATAGATAAATACATTTTTTTGACTGTTATTTATTTACTGTCCCCTTCGTCTAGAGGACTAGGACCTCGCCCTTTCACGGCGGTAACAGGGGTTCAAATCCCCTAGGGGACGAAAATTATTAATTATGTCAACATATAATCAATATATTATGGTGCGGTAGTTCAGTTGGTTAGAATATCGGCCTGTCACGCCGGAGGTCGCGGGTTCAAATCCCGTCCGCACCGCCAATATAAAAAAAAGGGGTGTAATTTAAATGGAAGAATACCGGTCTCCAAAATCGGAAGTTGAGAGTTCGATTCTCTCCACCCCTGAAAAAATATTTTTAAAAGAACTTCATATCTTTATATGATATTATTTTTGTTTTATTAAAAAATTTAAATAAACCCCATATAATTAAAAAAATTAAAATTCCTATTTCGTTAAATAAAAATGTATCCCAAGTCATAGATTTTTTAAATACAAAATAATATTGACCAAGAAATATAAAACAAAATAATATAAAATTGTATATTGTACTAATAGGATAAAATTTATCATAATAGGATAAATTTTTAAGTTTATATCCATTTTGGATATATCCTTTTCTAAATCTATAATGACAAAGCATTATTCCAAACCAAGCAATAAATCCAGTAGTAGCAGATATATTAATTAGATAAGAATATACAATTTGATTTTCTAATAAAGAAAGCAAAATACATAATCCAGAGAATAAAAAAGTGAATATTAAAGAATATTGAGGTACTCCTTTTTTAGATAAAAAGGATAAAAATTTAGGAGCTTTACCTTCACAAGATAAAATATATAATATTCTGGTTGAAGCATACATACCAGAATTACCTGCAGACAACAACACTATTAAAATAATAATATTCATAAAGGATGGAATAAATATTAATCCAGTTTTTTCAAAAATAATTGTAAAAGGACTTACAACTAAATAAGAAGAAGTATAATTTGTTAATAAACGACAATCAGTATGTGGAATAATCAATGTAAGAAAAACAATGGAAATAAAATAAAATAAAAAAATTAATAAAAATATTTTATTAATTGTATTAGCTATAATATTTCTAGAAATTTTAGTTTCTTTAGAAACTAAAATTATTAATTCAATCCCTTGAAAAGAAAAACCAATAAGAATAATGATATTAATCATTGTAGACAATTTATCAAAAATAGATATAGATTCTACTAAAATTTGATTAGAAAATCTCAATTGTTCTTTAATTTGAAAAAAATTTAAAATAATTAATAAACTAATAACAAAAAAAAATATTATTGTAATGATTTTCATTATTGAAAACAAATATTCTATTTTACAAAATCCTTTCGTTGAAAAAAAATTCAAAACAAATATTAAAACAAGAAATATCAAACTCCAAATCCATCCATCGATCATAGGAAACCAATAACGCATCACCAATTGTGCAGAAATTAAATCTATTGCTATAGTAATTACCCAGTTATACCAATAGTTCCATCCTAATGCAAAACCAAATGCTTCATCCACATACTTTGAACCATAAGTAGAAAATGAATTTTTATATAATGAATATGTAGATAGCTCTCCTAAATTATTCATTAAAAAATATACCATTAACCCAAGTAATAAGCATGATATAAAAATAATTCCTGAACTAGGGTAAGATATTACTTTACTAGAAATAATAAATAATCCAGTTCCTATAGAACTTCCAATCGATATAATTTTAAAGTGTTTTATTTTAAATATCTTAGGTAAATTCATGAAATAATTAATTATTTTTAATTTTTTTATACTTTATTCTTTTAATCTTAGTTTGTTTTATATGACAAAACAATAATAAAAAAAATAAATTTCTATAAAAATGGACTAAAAAAATAACAAATTTGTTCTAAAATATAATTCCAAGCTGGTCTTTTTTTCCATTGATTTTTTAAAATTGGAGTTGAATTAGAAAGATAATCGTATTGTACAATATTTAAATGTTTTCCAAAAATTTCGTCTTCAATAATAACTGTAATTTCAAAATTTAACCAAAAACTACGTATATCTAAATTAAAAGAACCAACTAAACTCAATTGATTGTCAACTAAAATACTCTTTGTATGTAACATTCCATTTTTAAATTGATAAATTTTTACTCCAGCTTCTAATAATTCAGTATAAAATGATCGACTAGCCCAATTAACTAAAAAAGAATTTGTTTTTTTTGGAAGAATAATTAAAACTTCTACACCTCTCATAGCTGCAGCACAGAGAGCATATACTAAATAATTAGTAGGAACAAAATAAGGGGTAGTTAAAATTAATTTTCTTTTAGCTGAAAATATTGCTGTAACTAATACTTGTTGAATTAATTTTTTTGAATATCCAGGTCCTGATGTAACTAACTGAATCATATTATTTGTATTTTTTTTTTTAAAAAAATATTTCTTATTTAACAATGAAGTGTATAGTTTTTCGCCAGTTTCCATTTCCCAATCAAAAGCATACATTACACTCAAAACAGAAGAAAATGGACCCTGTATTCTAATTAAAATATCAATCCAAGGACCAATATTTTTTTTTTTTTTAAAAAAATATGGATCAACCATATTCATACTTCCAACATAAGATATATTATGATCAATAATAATCATCTTTTTATGTTGTCTAAAATCAATACGATGAAACAAAAAATAAAAAAAATTTATCTTAAGACATTTGATAATAGTAATACCAGATTTACGCATTTTTTTAAAAAGACTAGTATAAAAAAACATCCAACTTCCAAAAGAATCAATTAAAACTTTACATCTAACTCCACGAATAGATGCATTAATTAAAGCTTCTGATACCTTATTAACTAAACCTCCAACATGCCAAATATAAAAAACCATTTCTATACTATGTGAAGCTGCATCAATATCTCTAATTATATTAGACAACGAAGTTTTATAATTACTTAATAAAGTAATTTTATTTCCTTTGATTCCTAAAGTACCTTGTTCTTTTTTACACAAATTAAATAAAAAATTAAATACACTATTATTAGTTTGATGATTATAAATAAATTTATTAAGTTTTTTTGAATAAAATCTAACTAAAAATTTTTTTCTTTTAACTTTAATATTTTTATTTTTAAAAAAATAAAATTCATTAAAAAATGAATAAATAATTACTCCAACAATAGGAAAAATGTAAATAAAAAAAATCCACATTAAAATATTAGAAACTGATCTTCTCTCAAGAAAAATATGGATAATAATTATAAAAATTATCAAAAAATAAATAAAAAACTCTATCCAATTTAAATACATATATTAATTTATAATTGAGTATGATTAATATGAATAAAAATTTAAAATATTTAAACATTATTAAATACTAATTATAATCCATATTATATATAAATAATATTTTTATGTTTTTTAAATATATAATGTTTATAAAAAAACAAAATCGTTATTTTCGTTTAATGAATTTTAAAAAATATTTTATATAATTTCATGATTCAAATATCATATATATTCTTTAAATAAAGCTCTAATATACCAAAAAAATATTTTTCTAGTTTTATAATTATTAATAGAATATAATGGTGACTATAAAAAATTATCTTTTAAATTTTTAAAAAAATATTTATTTTATATATAAACTTATTTTTAAAATTTATTATTTAAATTATATATCATATTAACATGAGATAAATATTATGACAGAAATAGTAGATAATTTAAATAATATTTTCTGGGGTAAAATACTGATCTATTTATTAATTGGTGTTGGTTTATATTTTACTTTTGGTACAAAATTTATTCAATTTAGACATTTTAGACATATGTTCTCTTTATTAAGAGAAAGTAATAAATCTAATTCTTACGGTATATCTTCATTTCAAGCATTATGTACAACATTAGCTGCAAGAGTTGGCACTGGAAATTTAACTGGAATTGCTATTGCACTGACTGCAGGAGGTCCAGGTGCTATATTTTGGATGTGGATAATAGCAGTAATAGGAATGGCAACATCTTTTATAGAAAACACATTAGCACAATTATATAAAATTAAAGATATAGATGGAAATTATCGAGGTGGTCCTGCATATTATATAAAAAATGGTTTAGATATGCCTTGGCTTGGTGTATTATTTTCTATATTTTTAATACTATCATTTGGTTTAATTTTCAATGCAGTACAATCTAATTCTATAGCACAAGCTGCTTCTTTTGCATTTAAATTTAAGCCACACTACATAGGAATTATATTATCCGTAACTTGTGGAATAATCATATTTGGAGGATTTAAATTTATAGCACGTATTGCAGAATTTGTTGTTCCAATTATGGCTATATCATACTTAACATTAGCAATATGGATTATGATAACTCATATAGCACAATTAAAAGATATTTTTTTATTAATAATTAAAGAAGCTTTTGGATATCAAAAAGCAATAGGAGGTATCATGGGATATACTGTATATCAATCTATGATACAAGGAATACAAAGAGGATTATTTTCTAATGAAGCAGGGATGGGTTCTTCACCAAATGCAGCTGCTGCAGCAACTCCTTATCCACCTCATCCTGCTTCTCAAGGATATATACAAATGTTAGGTGTATTTGTAGATACTATTGTTATTTGTAGCGCAACTGCAATAATAATAATTTTATCTGGTGCTTTAGATACTAATCAATCTATTAGTGGGATTGAATTAACTCAAAAAGCACTTTCTTTAGTCATTGGAGAATGGGGAAAATATTTTATAGCAATTGCTATTTTTTTCTTCGCATTTACATCTATTATAGCAAACTATGCATATGCAGAAAGTAATATGATTTTTTTAGAAAAAAATTATAAAATTAAATTGTATATCCTAAGAATAGGAACCTTAATTATGATTATTTTTGGATCTATCACAGAAATGCCATTTGTATGGAAATTAGCAGATCTTTCAATGGGTTTTATGACTCTAATTAATCTTATCGCTATATTAATGTTATCTAATGTAGCTTTTAAAGTTACACAAGATTATAATGAACAAAAAGAAATGGGAAAATTACCTAAATTTAAAACTAGTAACTATTTTAAAATCAAAAATGATGTATGGAAATAAAATAAAATAATGTGCTAAAAAAAATAATTAAATTAATATAAAAAAATCAAAAGAAATGCAATTAAACCTTTCAACTTATTTAACAATTTTACGTCTTATTTTAACACCTTTTTTAATTATTTTTTTTTATATTCCATTTAGGTGGTCTCCAATTGTGTGTTCATTATTGTTCACAACAGCAGCACTAACTGATTTATTTGATGGATTTTTTGCACGATTACTCAAACAGAAAACAAAATTTGGATCTTTTTTAGATCCAGTAGCAGATAAAATAATCGTTAATATTACTTTAGTTCTTATTACAGAATATTATTCAATTTGGTGGATGACTATACCAACAATAATTATAATTTCACGAGAAATTTTTATTTCTGCATTGAGAGAATGGATAGCAACAGAATTAAACAAAAAAAATATTATTTCTGTTTCTTATATTGGAAAATCTAAAACAACGTTTCAAATGATTTCATTAATAGGGTTACTTTGGCATCCAAATAATATAATTGAAAAAATCTCTATAGCATTATTATATTTTTCAACTATTCTAGCTTTTTTATCCATGTTACAATATACTTTCTCTGGAATAAAATATACAAAAAATAAAATTAAATATTTAAAATAAATAATTTAAAATTATTATTGACTCTTATTTTTAATATCGTAAAATTTAAAAGAATAATGTTTATACTATAAAACATATCAAAAAACTGACGTGTTGGCAGAATGGATTATGCAGCGGACTGCAAATCCGCTTATCCCGGTTCAATTCCGGGACACGTCTTATGTATATATATATTAAACATTTTTTTTAATTAAAAAGCCCAAGTGGTGAAAACTGGTAGACACAAGGGACTTAAAATCCCTCGACTTTTAAACAGTCATGCGGGTTCAAATCCCGCCTTGGGCACCATGACTTAAATTGATCAATATTTAAAAATTAAATTTATATTAAAATATTTATTTTTATCCTGAATTATTTGATAATTCCTAAAATATTAGATAGTATAATTGTTTCCGATCTTTCTGGACCAGTTGAAATAATGCTAATTGGAATTTTAATTAATGTTTCAATTTTACGAATATAATTAATAGCTTCTCTAGGTAATTTATCATATTCTGTTATCCCAGAGGTATTACATTTCCATCCTGGCAAAATTTCATATACAGGAATAATCTCATTCCACTCTTCAATAAAAAACGGAATACGTTCAAAAACTTGTCCATCTTTTTTTTTATAAGCAATACATATTTTAATTTCTTCTAATTCATCTAAAACATCTAATTTAGTTAATGCAAGAAAAGAAAAGGAATTTATTTGTATTGCTCTATTTATTAATACAATATCCAACCATCCTATTCGACGAGCACGTCCAGTAGTAGATCCATATTCTTGACCTTTTTTTCTTAAATATCTACCAATATCATCAAATAACTCAGTTGGGAAAGGTCCATTTCCAACACGAGTAGAATAAGCTTTAAATATTCCTAAAATATTAAGATTATCTGACAATCCCAATCCTGATCCTAAAAAAACTCCACCAACTGTTGTATAAGAAGATGTTACATACGGATAAGTTCCATGTTCAATATCTAATAAAAAACCTTGTGCTCCTTCAAAAATCATAGATTTTCCGTTTCTATTTTCTTTATATAATAAAAGAGCAACATCACGTATCATTTTAATCAAAATTGATCTTGCTTCTATTAATTCATCAAATGTTTTTTTATAATTAATAGGATTAAATTTATAATAATGAACTAATTGAAAATTATGATACTCTATTAAATATTTTAATTTTTTAAAAAAAATCTTTTTATTAATTAAATCTCCAATTCGTAAATTTCTACGTGCAATTTTATCTTCATAAGCTGGACCTATACCTTTGCAAGTCGTCCCAATATTTTTTTTAGATAAAGATTCTCTTGCTTTATCTAAAGCTACATGACAAGGTAAAATTAACGAACAAAAAGGTGAAATATATAAATGTTTATCTACCAGAAAACCAAGATTTTTTAAAGTTTTGATTTCTTTTATTAAAAGACTTGGATTTATTACTACACCATTAGCTATTACATTTTTAACATTCGAATTTAAAATACCAGATGGAACTAAATGGAGAATTATTTTTTTATTATCTACTACTATAGTATGCCCAGCATTATCTCCTCCTTGATATCGAATAACATATTGAAATTTTTTAGCTAATAAATCTACTATTTTTCCTTTTCCTTCATCACCCCATTGCATACCAATAATTACAATATTTTTATTCATTAGATTAACTTATTTTTTAAAAAATATATTAAATATATTTAATGTGACGTTTTTAATTAATTTGTTTTATTAATTAATTTATTCGAAAATTTTATGTAACGAAAAAAATTTATATCTGGATTTAAAACAACAATATCATTATTATTTTTACTAAAACTTTTTTCATAAGCACGTAAACTACGAATAAAAATATAAAAATCAAAATCTTTGCTAAAAGAATCTGCAAACAATTTTGTTACTATCGCATCTGCTTCTCCTTTTAGTTCAATTGCTTTTTTTTGTGCTTCTGCTAATATTTCTATTACCATCCTATCAGCTATTGCATGAATTTTTAATGCTTCTTCTTTTGCTTTAGAATGATATTCACGAATTAAATTTTCACGTTGAATTTTAATATGTTGATAAAAAGAATTTAAAAATTCTTGGGGTACTTCAATTTTTTTTATTTTTATATCTATAATTTTGATTCCTAATTCTTTAATTAAAGAATCAAAAAATATATTAAATAAAGTTAAATTTGTTAATTTAAACATCATATGTTGATTATTTAAATTAATTTTTTGAAAATACATTAAATGATTAGTATTTAAATTAATATTTTTTGTTTTATTATTTAAATTTAAATAATCATTATTTTGATTTATATAAAAATGATTATTGAGATTCAATAATTCATTAAAATTTAATTTTCTAAATTCTGTATAAAAAAAATTTTTTATTCTATTCTTTAATAAATCATCAATATGATACATCCTATTTTCATTAGTAAAATTGTAATATTTTACAAAATCAACTATTTTCCATTTTAAAAAAAAGTCTAAAATAAAATATTTATTATCTCTAGTTAAGTAACGTTCTAATGCAATATCTAAGTTCTGAATACGCGCATCTAATATTTCATGTTCATCCATAAACGGTACTTTAACATGTAATCCAGAACTATAAATAATAGGATTATTATTATTTAATATTTTACCAAAACGTAAAAGCACTGCTTTTTCTGTTGGTTTTACTACAAAAAAAGAAAAATAAACAGTAATAATAAAGGAGATAATAGACAAAAAAAATAGTATTTTTTTACGCATTTGATTTCTATCTCCCTATACGATTTGTATTATCATTAGTTCTAGCATTTTTTCCTCTGGACGGATAAATCCATTCAGGATCTTTTTTTTGATTTATGATATTTTTATTTTTTTGATGATTTAATTCATCCTTTTTAGAAAGGTCTAAATTTTTATTTTGAATATTATTTAAATTAGATGAATCCATAGATAGCACTATTATATTGTCTTTATTAGTAACAAAAATTTTTCTTGAATTTTCTAAAATACGTTCCATTGTTTCAATATACAAACGTTCTCTTGTAATTTGAGGAGATAAATTATATTCTGGCAAAATTTTAGAAAAACCAGCTATTTCTCCTTTAGCTTTAGCAATTAAATTCACTTTATAAGCATTTGCTTCCTCTATTATTTTTTTTGCATTTCCTTTAGAAACCGAAACTACTTCATCATAATAAGATTTAGCTTCAGATATAATATTTTTTTTTTCTGTATGAGCAATTATGACATCATCAAAATATTTTTTCACTGTAATAGGAGGTATAATTTCTTGAAAATTTATATCTAAAATATTTATACCTATTTCATATAATGAAATTATATCTTTTAGCTCTTTTTTAATTTTTTCTTTTATTATTTTTTGATTTATATTTAATATATCTTCAATGTTTATTTGACCAAATGCAGTTGTTAAAATACTGTTAGTTGCTTGAAATAAGCTATAATCTGGTTTTTGTATATTAAATAAATAAAAAATTGGATTTACAATTTTATATTGAATATCCATATTTATATGGATTATATTTTGGTCTGAAGTTAGAATATTACTCTTTACATTTTTGATATATATTCTTTTGATATTAATTGGAATTATTTCTTCTATAAAATTAATTTTCCAATGTAAACCAGAATTTAACATATATTGATATTGACCAAATCTCAAAAGAACTCCTTGTTCATTTTTTTTAATAATACAAAAACCCGTCAAGAACCAAGTCAAAACACAAAACAGTATTATTGAAAATAATACATTTACATTATTTTTTTTTTTTGATTGAAAAGATTGATTTTTTTTTTGAAAATATTCATTTATTGTTTTTAATATTTTTAAAATTTTATTAATAAATTTATTTTTTATAATTAACTTATAGCCTTTTAAGTAAGGATTAGAATCCTTTTTTCTTCCCCATGGATCGTATTTTTGTTTTTTATAACATAAAAAAAGATTCCACTCCATACCATAAACTCCATGTTTATAACTGTATAATTAAAATAAAAAATTGAAAAAATTTATTTAAAACACAAAAATAATATAATATTTATTTAAAATAAAAATATATAAGAATTAAATTAATCTAATAAATATTTTACCATTTTTTATTTATTCATAGATCTGATTAATATATATCTTTATATAAAAAAATTATTAATAAATGAATATACAATTTATGATACTGAAAAAGTAAAAAATCCCTATTCAAAATAAAATAATAATCTTATTTTGAATAGGGACTTTTGTAAAAAAAAAAAATTAAAAAACATATACATATGATATTATAATTTAAAAAAAAAATCAAATTTTATTAAAACAATATTAAATTAATTTATAATATTAAATATATCTAAAAAAAATTATATATTTTAAATTTTCACTTTTTTATAAAACAAGATGTCAAATAATATCTTGCATAAATTAAATCTTTTAGTATTTAAGTTTTGATAATATTTATATGTCTAATAAAATTTGATACTTTTTTAAAAGCTTGATTCATATTTGTATCATCTATAATAAGATCTATATTTTTCCATTTTTTTAACCATGTAATTTGATGCTTTGCTAATGTTTTTGTTGCTAATATAGCCTGATGAATCATTTCATGATATTTCAATTTTCCAGAAAAATACTCCCACATTTGCTTATAACCTACACAACGCATAGAAGGTAAATTATTATGCAAATCTTCTCTTTTATAAAAACTATGAACTTCTTCTTCAAATCCTAAATCTAACATATGCATAAAACGTTTTTTTATTCTATCAAATAATAGACTATTATTTTCTGGAAAAATACAAATTTGTATATAATCATAAAAAGTTTTTTTTTTTACATGATCTTTAATTTTTTTTCCAGTTATAAGAAATATTTCTAATGCACGAGTTAATCGATAAACATCATTAGGATGAATTTTAGAAACATATTGAAAATCAATTTTTTTTAAATATTGATATATTACATTCCAACCAAAATAATCTGCATATTTTTTAATTCTTAATCGAATATCATCATTTTTTTCTGGTAATAAATATAATCCTTCTAATAAGACTTTAAAATATAACATACTTCCACCAACAAGCAATGGTATTCTATTCATTCGAACAATTTTTTCTATTTCTATTAATACATCATGATAAAAATTAGCTACAGAATAATATTGAGAAGGATCTAAAAGATCAATTAATTTATGTGGTGCTATTTTTTGATCCTCTAAAGTCGGTTTTGCAGTCCCTATATCCATTCCTTTATAAATTAAACCTGAATCTACACTGACAATACTAAATGGAAATATCTGACATAATTTAATTGCTAAATCTGTTTTTCCAGATGCTGTAGGACCAATAATAAAAACAATTTTTTTTTATCTATTTTTTTATTCATAAGAAAAACTTTTTAAAAATTGATTCAAAATTAATAATTTTAAAAATGTTAGATGGTAAATGTTGAATTAAATCAGGATTAGTTAATTCAACATTTACTAATAATTTTTTTACTTCAATAATAGTCCAAAATTTTTTTTTATTAATTATTTTATTTAATATGAAAAAAATAAATTTTTTTCTATCATAAAAAGGAAATTCATAAAAATATTCTAAAATTTCTATAAAAAGTGTTATTAAATTTAAATTTCTAAAAGAACGTATTACACTAATAATTTTTATATTATTATTATTAATTAATAATACTTTAAAACCTAAATAAGATATAAAGTATCTCACTTTATGAAAAGTTTTTAAATTTTTGTTTGATAAAACAAATACAGGAATAAAAACCAATTCAAATTTAGATTTTTTATAATCTAATTCTAATAAATATTTCTTTAAAAAAAAATTCAACTTATCTAAAGAAATTAAAACAATTTTATATAAATATTGAATTAATGCAAATTTTTTTTTATATATCATCAATATTTTAATATTCCATTTTCTTTTCGAAAAATTTAAAATTGTTTTATTTTTTAGATCTTTTTCATCAAATAAATTTGATTTTTCTAATTCATTTTTAAAATTTTTTTGATGAATATCACTTATTAAAAAGTGCTTTTTTGATTGTAAATTAAATCCTAAAAAAATTGATTGAAAAATAAAATCATAAACTATTTTTTTTTTTAGAAAGCGAATTTTTTTTTTTGAAGGATGAATATTAAAATCAATTTCACTAGGATTAATATATAAATACAATATATAATCAATTTTACTATTTGAAAAACGTTTAAGATGAATTATTTTTCGAATAATGTAATTAATAAAATAATTTTCTACTATTCTATTATTAACGTAAAAAAATTGTATTTCTCCAATTTTTGTATAATTTTCATTTGAAATCCATCCTTCTATTGAAATATTATCTTTATTTTGAAATATTCTATATGATTTCTTTAAAAAATATTTTCCAAATATTTGAGATATTCTAATTTTCTTAGAATCAATATCATTTGCACAAAAATAATGTCTACATAATTTATCATTATTAAAAAAATTTATTGTAATATTATAATATGATAAAGCTATTTTTTTAATTAATTGATCTATATAAATAAATTCAGACTTACTAGATCTCAAAAATTTTTTACGTACAGGAATATTATAAAAGAGATCTAGTATTTCTACTGTAGTTCCAATAGGATGTGCTATTGGCTTTAAATTAAAATCTAAATAAGAACCTTCAGAATATAATGCCCATCCCATTTTTTGATTGTAAGTTTTTGATTTAATTATAAAACGAGATACACTACAAATGCTAGATAATGCTTCTCCTCTAAACCCAAAACTTTTTAAATTTTCTAAATCTTTTAAAAAACATATTTTACTAGTATAATAAGGAAAAATAGATAATTTTAAATCATCTTTAGAAATACCATTTCCATTATCACTAACTCGAATATTTTTTTTACCGCCATCTTGAATAAAAATATTAATAATAGTTGAATTTGCATCAATACTATTCTCAACTAATTCTTTCACAACTGATGCTGGACGATCAATTACTTCTCCAGCAGCAATTTGATTTATAACTTCTGGAGACAATTTTTTTATTTTTGACATTATCTAATTAATTATATATTTCTTTAAAATAAGATTTAAATTTTCTGTTTTTATTTTTTTAAATAATCATTATTTATCCATTAATTTTTTTTTAGAAATTATATTTAACTTTTGATTTAAAAAAAATAAAGAAATCATCCTCCTATCTTCATTAAGATAGGATAAATAAATTTTTATATCAGGTAAACTTAAAAAGTTTTCCCCTTTTTCTGCCCATTCAATTAAAAAAATAAAATTTTGATAAAAAAAATCTTGTATTCCTAATAATTCAATTTCTTTAAAAGAATTGACGCGATAAAAATCAAAATGATATACGTTGTATTGTTTTAAAAAATATGATTCTAATAATGTGTAACTCGGACTTTTAACAACACCAGTATAACCTAAACCTCTTAAAAAACCACGAATAAAAGTAGTTTTACCACTGCCCAAATCACCATAAAAATATAAAATATACTTATCAATTTTACTTTTAATAATTTTACCTAAATTATAACCTACAAACATAGTTTCTTTTTCTTTATTTAAGAGAAAAACTATTTTTTTCATTTTATTAAATCCCACTAACAATTCATTCCATATAATTTTATTTAAAAAATATATACTTATGTATCAATTTAAAAAAATATCGAAATGATTATTCATCATAACCAATTTTTTCGTTTAAAATATAAATAAGGTGCTAAACCAGCAATAATCATTAATAATATTCCTGCTGGATATCCAAAATGCCAATTTAATTCTGGCATAAATTTGAAATTCATTCCATAACTTGATGCTACTAGTGTAGGAGGTAAAAAAATTACAGATACAACTGAAAAAATTTTAATAATTCTATTTTGTTCAATATTAATTAATCCCATTGCAGCTTGCATTAAAAAATTTACCTTCTGAAAAAGAGATTCATTATGAGGTAATAAAGATTCTATATCACGTAAAATATCTCTTGCTTGATCTAATTGACTTGATGGTAATTCAGAACGACGAATCAAAAAATTTAATGCTCTTTGACTATCCATTAAACACAATCTTACTTTCCAACTAATATCTTCTTGCTCAGCAAGATGGGATAATGCAGTATCTAATTCATTACCCTGCTTCCCATCTAAAATTACTCTACTTAACGATTCTAAAATAGAATATATATTCTCTATAATATTAGCTAATTGTTCTATTTTAATTTCAAATAAATCTAAAAATAATTCATATGCATTGCCATGAATATATCTTTGATTTCTTGATCTTATTCTATATAAACGAAATTCTGGCAATTCAAATTCTCTTAATGTATATAAACGAGAATTTTGAAATGTAAAAGCAACTGTTGTATTTCCAGCATGAGATTCGAGATCTTCATAATAAAAAAAAGAATGAATATGTAATCCATCTTTATCTTTAAAGAAACGTGCAGATGCCTCTATGTCAGTTAATTCTATGGGACTAACTAATAATTGTCCTAATTCTGTTTGTATTCTTTTTCTATCTTCTTCATTAGGAGATATTAAATCTACCCATATAGATTCAGACAATTTTGTATTGTCATTTATCTTAGATAAAGATTCATTATCTAATTTAAAAGCTAACAACATATTTTGATTCCTTCTTTGAAGGGGTTTTAAAACATTTTTTAAAATTAATTATAATGATATATTAATTTTAAAACATTTATTTTTTACAAAAATTTAAAATAAAAACATCAATTTTTATAAATTAAAACTAATGTTTTTAATATCTAAAAATAAATATATCTTAAATTATACTAACCAAATAAATATTTTTTTAAAAAAGTAAAACTTTGAATAAAGTTAAAATATTATTAATAAATAATTTGTGATATTTGAAATTTATTTCAAATTAAATTGTTTAATATTTTTTTATTCTTAATAATATTAATTTGAATATTTATTTCAGATTAAAATAAATTTAAAAAATATTATATCAATGCAATTAAGGAAGCTAAACATTTAATTTCAACATGAGGAAATTTATTAGAAATTTTATTATAAGATAAAATCTTTTTTCTACTATTTAACCAACATGCTTGCATACCACTATCTAGTGCTCCTTGAATATCTGTATCTAAACTATCTCCTACATGCAAAATACTATGAATTTTAATATTGAATTTTTGACTAGCACAATAATACATATCACTAAATGGTTTAGCACGCCCATCTTTTCCTGCTTGTAAAACAAATTGAAAATAATTACCTAAACCGAAAACAGAAGGATTGGCATTTCCGTTAGTAATCACTGCTAATGGTATTTTTTTAGATAAGTAAGATAAAATCTTATGCGTAAATTTTGGTATATTAATTTGACTTCTCCAATATAAAAAATAAGATATAATCTTGTTTGCTCCTAAAATTGCATGATTATAACTATATCCATAATGCAAAAGTAACAATTTTGCTGCTAACCATCTCCAATATGTCACATTATGATAAATATCAGGATATTTTTTTAAAATAATAGTTTGATACATTTTAAAATCATTAAATTGAAATGTACTAAATCTTATGTCATAAGATCGAATAAAATTTAATAACTCTTTTTCTGTCTTATCCATTACTGGTTTATTATCATATAATGTATCATCTAAATCAAAAGTAATTGCTGAAATTGGCGTTAACTTACGATAAATATACATAAATCTTCCATTTTTTATTAAAAAAACATAAAAAATATTTACTTTTAAAAATATTATATATTTATATTACCATCAAATACATGCGTTGCTGAACCTCTTAAATAAATTGGATTTTTTTTCCCTTCCCATGAAACATATAAACTACCTTGAAAAAATTTTACTTCAACATTATTAGATAATAATCTATGTTTTATTCCAACAATAACTGCAGCACATGCTGCAGTACCACATGATTGAGTTTCTCCTACACCATTTTCGTAAACACGAAGACGAATATACTTATAATTAATAATTTCCATAAAACTAAAATTCATATTTTTTAATAATTTATTTTTTTTAAAATTTAAAATCAAATTTTTCATTTTTATATTTTCTACATTATCTACTTGAAATACACAATGAAAATTTCCAATAGAAACTAGATCTAAAAAAAATATTTTCTTACTTTTGATAAAAGTATCATCAAAAAAATGTTTTTCTAAAAATATTGGAAATCCCATATTTGCACAAATATCATTCTTTTTTGTAATATATAATTTAATCGTGTTAAATTTTGTAGTTACCTTTATAATTTTTTTTTTAGTTAATTTTTTTAAATATACAAATTTAGCTAGACAACGTACTCCATTACCGCATTGAAAAGCTTCAAAACCGTTAGAATTAAAAATACGATAATAAAAATCTATTTCATAATTATGAGAAACTTCTACAATAATTAATTGATCAAATCCAATTCCAATATTTCGATTAGATAAAAAAACAATCTCTTGTGAAGTTAAAAAAACATTTTGATTAATTCCATCAATAATTACAAAATCATTACCTAATCCATGCATTTTAGAAAATTGCATTAATTCTTATCCACTATTTAAATTAATTTTAAAAACTTCATATATTAATAATTTTAAATTAAATCATCTTGAATACATATAAAGATTTTTTTTATTTATTAACTCATGAAACAATTCAAAATTGTACAAAAAATATATTTTATATTATTAATTTTCAATAAATATTTACAAATAATCTATATAAAATTAAACTATATCTTAATAATATTAAAAAACATGAAAATATCATTGATATGTTTATAACTTTTCAATAATATCTTTAATTATTCTTTTACTATTTAAAATTATTTGATAATTTATGCATTCAAAAAAATGAAATATTACTTATTATTTATTGAAACAGCTATAGTAAACAATTTTATATTGGTAGAATGTTTAGGATTATGTCCTTTCATTGGAATATCTAAAAATATAAAATCCTCAATCAGTATGGCATTATCTACTATATTTGTGATGACACTTTCTGCTTCAACAATATGGTTAGTTAATAAAGTAATATTAGAACCACTAAATTTATCTTTTATACGTACATTAACTTTTATTTTTATTATTGCTAGTATAGTTCAATTAACTGAAATGATTATTAAAAAAATCAACATTGTTATTTATAAAATATTAGGTGTTTTCCTTCCTTTAATTACTACAAACTGTGCTATATTAAATGTCGTTTTGTTAAACATTAATAGATACTCTAATTTTTTAGAATCTTTATTTTTTTCTTTTTCAGCTTCCTGTGGATTTGCCATAAGCATCATAATATTTGGAGCAATACAACAAAGACTATCAATTACTAATATCCCTCAATTATTTAAAGGTTATCCTATTGTATTTATTACTGCAGGATTAGTTTCTTTATCTTTTATGGGTTTTAAAGGAATAATAAAATGAATCCTATATTCACATCAATATTATTTTTAGGATTACTAGGTTTTTTTTTAGGTAGTATCTTATCTTTAATTTCTTTTTATTGCAAAAGTAATGTAAATCCAATAATTGAAAAAATTAATGATGTTTTACCACAAAGTCAATGTGGACAATGTAGTTATCCTGGATGTCATCCTTATGCAGAATCTATTGTCAATAATAATGAAAAAATTAATAAATGTATTCCAGGAGGGAAAGATGTAATAATAGACATTGAAACAATACTCAATGTTGAATCTAATTCCTCCTATAAAATCGAAAAAAAAACAAAAAAAGTTGCATTTATTAAAGAAGATGATTGTATAGGTTGTAATCAATGTGCAAAAGTCTGTCCTATTGACTCTATTGTTGGTTCTTTTAGATATATGCATACCGTACTATCAGAAATTTGTACAGGTTGTAAAATATGTGTACCAATATGTCCTGTAAATTGTATTGAAATAATACCTAAAAAAAGTTATTCTTCTAAGAAAATTTGATTATTTAAAAATAAATAAATGTTAAATAAAAAAAACATACTTTACAAAATATTAATAAAATTATTGTTTTTTTTTAAAAACAAAATAAAAATAAAAAGACACTGTTTATCAAACAGTATTGAAATTTCTAATTTCAATAAAAAAAAAACTACAAATTATACACTATAAATACACCAAAATTAATAATAATTTCAATAAAAAAATATCAAAAAAAAGTAAATACTATTTTAGTTAAAAAAGGAGATTATGTACTACAAGGACAAAGTTTAATAAAATGTAAAAACTTTGATACTACACCAATACATGCACCAACTTCTGGAGAAATAATCAAAATTGAAAATCTAAATTTTGAAAACTATATACAAAAAAATATATACATTAAATCAGATTACAAAAACCAATTATATCCAACTAAAAATTTGTCTAATTATCATCAATATTCCAGAAAAAAAATTTTATCAAAAATTCAACAATCTGGTATTATTGGATTAGGAGGTTCAGGATATCCAACTGCAAAAAAAATTAAAAATAGTAAAAAAACAAAAATTTTTATTATAAATGCAGTAGAATGTGATCCTTATGTAACAAAAGATCATTGTTTAATACATAATAAAACGAAAGAAATAATTAAAGGGATTTTAATATTTAAATATTTATTAAACCCATCCAAAATATTAATTGGAATAAATGATAATAATAAAAAATCCATATTCTTATTAAAGAAAGAATTAAAAAAATATAAAACAAAAATTGAAATACATATAATAAAAAATTGTTATCCATTTGGAAATGAAAAACAATTAATTGAAATTTTAACTAAAAAACAAGTTCCATCAAATAAATATCCTAATTCTATAGGCATTTTAGTACAAAATATTAATACAATTTTGTCTACTTATAATGCTATTTTTAAAGGTAGACCATTAACACATATTACAATTAGCATATATGGAAATTTAATTAAAAAACCTGGAAATTATTTAGTTCCAATAGGAACACCAATAAATTTTTTATTAAATGAAGTAGGATTGAAAAAAACAGAAATTCAAGATATTATCTTAGATGGATTCTTTATGGGTAAAAAAATTAATAATTTATCTATTCCAATCTTTAAAAATAATCATTCTATTATAGCATTTCAGAAAAACAAAAAAACAAAAAAAAAAATGGAAGAATTACCATGTATTAATTGTAATCTATGTTCACAAGTATGTCCAATAAATTTATTACCACAACATTTATATCGTCTAATTCAACATAAAAAACATAAAGAAACACATCAATATCATTTGTTAGACTGTATAGAATGCAATGCTTGTACTTATGTTTGCCCAAGTCGAATACAACTTGTGAAATATTATAAAAATGAAAAAAAAATAATAAAAAAAAAATTAAAAGAAAAAGAATTTAATTCTCTTACAAAAAAAAGATTTGAAAAAAAACAAAATCGTTTATTAAAAAACGATATTTTTATATCAAAAGAAAAAAATAAATCTATCATTGATGATGATTATATAAATAAAAATTCATCTAACGATAAATATAAAAGTATTGTTAGTAAAGCTATAAAAAGAGCTCGTTTAAAAAAAGTAAATATAAAAATAAAAACAAAATAAATTAAATCTTAATATTGATGAATAATATGTTTTTAATTAAAAAAAAAATCAATACCAATATGATTATGTTTTTTGTATTCATATGTCTAATGCCTGGTATTATAGTACAATCATATTATTTTAGCATCGGTACAATTTATCAAATAACTTTTTCAATTTTTATATCTTTTTTTTGTGAAATTATTGGGATAAAATTATGTAATTATTCTATAAAAAAACATATTAAAAATTATTCTTGGGTTATAACAGCAACATTAATTGCATTAAGTATTCCTCCTTTATCACCTTGGTGGATGGTAGCTTGTGGAACTTTTTTTGCAATCTTCATCGCTAAATATATATACGGAGGTTTAGGTGAAAATATATTTAATCCAGCTATGACTGGATATGCAATATTATTAATTTCATTTCCAATACAAATAGCACAATGGATTAATTTAAAACAATTACAAAACATTGACTTTAACTATGTTGAAATTTTGAAAACTATTTTTATAAAAAATGACTTATTCATTTTATTTATTAAAAATAAATATTCAAATTTAATTGAATTAACACAAGCAACACCATTAGATTTAATTAAAACTAAAATATTTACTGAAACTATGAATAATCAAACAGAATTTATTAATCATAAACAATTTATAAAAAACAACCCTTGGATTTGGATAAATATAGCATACTGTTTTGGAGGTTTATTATTAATATTATTTAAAATAATTAATTGGAGAATACCAACTATTATTTTGGTTATAATTATAACACTTTCTCTAATTTCATGGAATATTAATCCAAATAAATATATGCATCCACTAATTCATATGTTTTCAGGATCAACTATGATTGGTGTTTTTTTTATTGCTACTGATCCAGTGACATCAACAACAAATAAATATGGACTATATATATACACATCTATCATAGGTTTTTTAATATGGATTATAAGAACATATAGTAATTATCCAGATTCAATAGCATTTGCAATATTATTATCAAATAGCTTAGTTCCAATTATTAATTACTATATTTTTCCAAAGACTTATGGACATAAAAAATAATAATTTTAAAAAAAAAATTCAATATAATGCATGTATATTATGCATAATTTGCATTTTTTTTTCTGGTATAATTAGTATTATTTATACTATTACTCAAGAAAAAATTAGAAAAGAATTAATTTCAAAAAAAAAGCACATATTTAGTAAAATTATACCATTAAAATATCTTGATAATAATTTTGAAAAAAATTGTTATAAGTTAAATATTGATATTAAAAAAAATATAATTAACATTAAAATTAATAGCGTTTATTTAGCAAAAAATAAAAATAAAATTATTGCATTTATAATTGAAAGTACAACATATAATGGATATGGAGGACCTATTCAACTAATGATAGCAATAGATATATTTGGTAAAATATTAGGAATACATATTATTGAACATCATGAAACTCCAGGATTAGGAGATAAAATTGATATAAAAATTTCAAATTGGATTACTCAATTCATTAATAAAAAAAATATAAAAAAATGGAAAGTTAAACAACAAAATAGAGAATTTACTCAAATTACAGGAGCAACTATCACAACAAAAGCAGTACTGAACGTCATTCAAGAATCTCTATCTTTTATACAAAAAAATTATAAAAAAATTCCTTTATCTCAAAAATGTAATTCAGAATTATGAATCAAACTTTTATTCATATTAAAGAAAATTGGAAAAAAAATTCAAATATAATTCAAATCTTAGGATTATGTCCATTATTAGCAGTATCATCGTCAATAGTAAATGGATTAAGTTTAGGACTAACAACAGCTTTTGTTTTATTTTTTACAAACATAACTATTTCTTTTTTAAGAAAATACATTTTTAAAGAAATAAGAATTCTTATCTACATTTTTATAATTGCATCTATAGTTTCTATCATAGAAATTTTAATAAAATCATATTTTTTTGAACTTTATCAATCATTAGGAATATTTTTTTCTTTAGTAACAACTAATTGTATTATCATGAATCAAGCTGAAAATTATGCTTCAAAAAATTCTCCTTACTACGTAATAGTAAATTCAATATTTACAGGAATACAAATTATTATACCATTATTAGTATTAGGTTTTTTTAGAGAAATTATTGGTCATGGTACAATATTTTATAATATTGAATTAATTTTTGGAGATTGGTCAAAATGTTTATACATTGAATTAGCACATTTTGAATATCCATTGTTATTTATTATATTTCCACCTGGAGCATTTTTAACATTTGGATTTTTTTTATGCATAAAAAAAATATTAAAAAAATAAAAATATATTAAAATGATACATACATGAACAAAAAAAAAAGAATACTCATTCTAAAACAATTAGAAAAAAATAATCATAAATATAAAAAAAACTCTCTTAAATATCACTCACCATTTGAATTATTAATTTCTGTTATGTTATCAGCTCAATGTACTGATATAAGAGTTAATAAAATTACAAATCGACTTTATAAAATTGCAAATACTCCAGAAAAATTTTTATCTTTAGGAATAAATAAAATTAGATATTTAATTAAATCAATAGGTTTATTTAATAAAAAAGCAAAAAATATTATAGAAATTTCTAAAATTTTAATTAAATATCATAATAGTCAAATTCCAAATAATAGAAAAGAATTAGAATCTTTACCTGGAGTTGGAAGAAAAACTGCAAATATTATTTTAAATACAATATTTAATTTTCCAACTATTGCAGTCGATACACATGTTTTTCGTTTTTGCAAACGCACTAAATTTGTTACTGGAAATAATGTTTTAGAAATTGAAAAAAAATTGATTCAAAAAGTTCCAACAAAATATAAAAAAAATTGTCATTATTTTTTTTTAAATCATGCTCGTTACATTTGCACAGCAAAAAATCCAAAATGCCAATCTTGTATTATTAATAAATTATGCGAATTTAAAAAAAAGAAAACTAATATACATTTATTTTTAAAATAAGATATAATTAATAAACGTAAAAAAATAATTCAAATAAATTGAAATAAAAATCTAAAAATAAAAAATACAAAAAATATTATTTCATTATTGGAGAATTGAATGACATTAAATTTTGAAAAAATTCATTTTATACGTAAAAAATTAGAACAAGAAGGATTAGAAACACCATTCTATCCAAGAAATATCTTAGATAAAAATTCTAAAAAAAAAATAGAAAACTACATATATAAAATTATATGTTTATTAAATCTAGATTTTAATAATAAAGAAATATCTGTTATACCTAAGAGAATAGTAAAAATGTATACTGAAGATATTTTTTTTGGATTAGATTACAATAATTTCCCAAAAATGAATTTTATTGAAAATAAAATGAACATCAATGAAATGATTACAATATCAAATATCACTTTAACCAGTATCTGTGAACATCATTTTTTAATTATTGATGGAAAAGCTACTGTTTCATATATTCCAAAAAATAAAATAATTGGATTATCAAAAATAATAAAAATTGTACATTTTTTTTCTAAACGACCGCAAATACAAGAAAGATTAACAAAACAAATATTGGTTACATTACAAATGATTTTAGAAACAAAAAACGTAGCTGTATTTATTGACGCATTACACTATTGTATTAAAGCTAGAGACATACACGACTCTACTAGTACTACAATAACTAAGTCGTTTGGAGGTATATTTAAATCGAATAATAAAACTAAACAAGAATTTTTAAATTCTGTAACGCGTTTTTAAAAAAATTGTTTTCTATCTTAATCTTATATTATTTTTTATATATTGAAAATAATAAAATTTATTAGAAATATTTTCTAACTTTCCATAACAATACGTAATTTTTGCATAGCATTTTTTTCCAATTGACGTATTCTTTCAGCAGAAATAGAATATTTATTAGCTAAATCTTGCAAAGTTGTTCTATTTTCTTGATCTAACCATCGTGCATGAATAATATCATGACTTCGAGGATCTAATGAAGATAAAGCTCTAATTAATTTATCATTAGAATGATTCTCCCAATTATCAACTTCAATATCGTATGCAAAATCTGAATTTTTATCCTGCAGATATACCACGGCTGGAATTATTGAATTATCATGTATATTATTTATATCAATATCAAATACCATATCCTGAGCAACCATTCTATATTCCATTTCACGAACATCATTTACACTAACACCTAATTCTTTAGCAACCATATTCACTTCATCAGTATTAAACCAACCCATTTTTTTTTTATTTTTTCGTAAATTAAAAAAAAGTTTCCTTTGAGCTTTCGTTGTTGCAACTTTTACTATCCTCCAATTACGCAAAACATATTCATGAATTTCTGCCTTAATCCAATGCACTGCAAATGATACTAAACGAACACCTATATCAGGATTAAAACGACGTACAGATTTCATTAATCCAACATTTCCTTCTTGAATTAAATCGGCTTGTGATAATCCATATCCAGAATAATTTCTTGCAATATGAATTACAAAACGCAAATGAGATAAAATTAAACTTTTTGCTGCTTCTAAATTTCCATTATAATATAAATCTTTTGCATATTTTATTTCTTCTGCTTCTGATAACATATTAAATGAATAAGCTAATCTTATATATGCTTCAAGACTACCTTGTGGTATAGTCAATGATTTTTGAATATTTTTTATCATAGATATCCTCTAAATCAACAAAAAATAATTTATTAAATAATATTTATTTTAGATTGAATCTATTTTAATAGATTCACCATATAATACAATAAATTTAATCTTTATCATTTAAATAATTAAAAAATTACTATTCAACATTTTAAAAATAATAATTGATAAATTTATTCATCATTAAATAATGCTCTAATAAATTCAGTAGCTATAAATTGTCTTAGATCTTCTTTATTTTCACCTATACCAATAAAATAAATTGGAATTCGAAATCGATTAGCAATAGAAAAAATTACTCCTCCTTTAGATGTTCCATCTAATTTAGTTAATATAATCCCTGTTAATCCTAATTGCTTATGAAAAACTTCGACTTGATTAATTGCATTTTGACCTGTATTTGCATCTAATATTAATATTTTTTCGAAAGAAAAAATAAAATTTTGTTTTTCAACGATTCTAACAATCTTTTTTAATTCATCAATTAAGTAAATTTTATTTTGTAATCTACCTGCAGTATCTATTAAAAGAGTATTTATATTTTTTTTCTTCATTTCCAATATTGAATCAAATACTACTGATCCAGGATCAGATCCAATTTTTCCATAAACAATAGGTACATCAATGGTTTTACTCCATAATAGCAATTGATCAATAGCTGCAACTCTAAATGTATCACCTGCAGCTAATAAAATAGATCTCCCTTTTTTTTTAATTCTATACCCTAATTTTCCAATTGTAGTTGTTTTACCCACACCATTTACACCTACTAATAAGACAATAGAAAATTTTTCATTATTTAAAAAAAAAGATTTTTCTACATTTAATAAAATTTTTTCCAATTCATTTTTTATTTTTTCATATAAAAATGTAGTAGATTTAATTTGATTCAAATTAACATAATATTTTAATTTTTTTAATATTTCTTGAGTTGTTTGAATACCAACATCAGAATACAAAAGTTTTTCTTCGATTTCATTAAAAAAATTTACATCAATTTTTTTATTAGTAAAAAAATCAAGACAAGCAACACCGATATTTTTACTAGTATTAATTAATTTTTTTTTCAATTGATACAAAAAATATTTTTTAATATTTTTTTTTTCTTTTTTATTTATAATTTTTGACATATCATTTCCAAAATTTTTCAATATTTTTTAATAAAATTTTTTTCTTTATTTTTTATTAAAAAATATTTATTGAATTAATAGTAATATACTTATATGAAAAAAAAATATATTAAAAAAAATAAAATTCGCATAATTAGTGGTATATTTAAAGGACATAACATTTTTATTACAAAAAAATACAATATCAAACCAACTCAAAATATAATCAGAGAAACTCTATTTAATTGGTTAAATCCTATAATTAAAAATGCCACATGTTTAGATTGTTTTGCAGGAACTGGAGCATTATCTATAGAAGCAATATCTAGATCTGCAAAATTAGCAACGTTAATTGAATTAAATTATCATGTTTTTAAAAAAATTAAATTTAATTTAAACAGATTGAAAATTAGTAATGCTAAAATTTTTAATAAAAATATTTATTCATTTCTTAATCAAAAAGGAAAAAAATATGACATTATTTTTATTGATCCTCCATTTTACAAGAAAATGGTTGACCAAACAATTTATTTAATAAATAAAAATCAATGGTCTCAAAAAAATACTTATATTTATATTGAAACACATATAACAGACATTATAAAAAACATACCAAAAAATTGGATTTTATATCGAAAAAAAAAAATTGGAAAAATATTTTCTTATTTATATATACAAAATTAAATTAATAATGATTTTAGAAATTTTATCAAAAAAAATATATTTATAAAATAATTCATTAATCGACTCACTAAAATATGAAAACTAAAATTATTGATGGAAAAAAGATATCTAAAATAATAATAGAAAAAATAAAAAAAACAGTTAAAAATATAATTTCTTCTGGAAATAGACCACCTGGACTTGCAATAATTTTAATTGGAAATAATAAATCTTCAAGAATATATATTAAAAACAAAATAAAAACATGCAAAGAAATTGGTTTTGTATCTTATTATTATAATTTTCCAAAAATTATAAAAGAAAACAAAATTTTAAAATTAATTAATCATTTAAATCAAAATAAAAATATTGATGGCATTATTATACAAATCCCTCTTCCAAAAAAATTTTATTACAAAAAAATAGCAGAACAAATAAGTATAAAAAAAGATGTAGATGGATTACATCCTTACAATATAGGTTCTCTTTTCCAAAACCACCCAAATATCAGACCTTGTACATCATCAGCTATTATTACAATATTAAAATATTATAATATTAAAGTTTTTGGATTAAATGCAGTAATAGTTGGAGCTTCTAATATTGTTGGAAAGCCTATGATATTAGAACTTTTATTAAAAGGCTGTATTACTACTATTATACCTCAATACAATAAAAATTTACAATTTTATATTAAAAATGCTGATTTATTAATTGTTGCAATTGGTAAACCAAAATATATTCCTGGAATTTGGATCAAACCAGGAGCAATTGTAATTGATGTAGGTATTAATTGGAGTAAAAATGGAAAAATTTATGGCGACGTTTGCTATAAAAGTGCATTAAATCGTGCTAGTTGGATTACTCCAGTTCCTGGAGGTGTGGGTCCAGTCACAGTTGCAATGTTAATGCAAAATACATTAAATGCATATCAAAATCAATATAATATTATAAACTAATTTTTTGATTTTTATTTATTGTAAAAAAATTTTTTTTTAATATTTTTTTGTACAAAAATTGAATCTTCAATAATAATTGAAAAAATATTAGTAATATATTTCTTATTCATACCTAATTTTTTCCCAAATATAACTAAATCTTGAATTAAATGTTTTTCATATTTCCTATCCCGAATAGGAATATTATTTTTTAATTTAATCCAAGCGATGTTTGAAACTAAAAAACGTCGTTTAATTAGAAAAATAATTAAAAATCGATCTATAAAATTGATTTTGTTTCTCAAATTAAATAAAAAAGTTTTATAATTCATTATTTTCTCTGTATCAAATACTCACTTTAAATAAATTAATATCACTAATTAAAACTTTTAATTTAATAATTTAATTCTATTAATTTGTAAAATTTGTTTTATTTTATTACTTTCATGTACTAATCCTAATTTCCTATATGCATATTCCATATATTGTAAAGATTCTTTAGCAGACTGAGTATCTAAAAATTTTTTTAACATATTTTCACATCTATTCAATACCGCAACATAAGCACCGCTTTGATTATAAAATTTAATGATAGATAATTCATATCGAGCTAATCTCTCTTTTAAATAAAACAAATGCTTTTTAGCATAATTAATATAAATACTATTGGGGTAGTAATGAATTAATTTCATAAAGTCTTTAAATGCAAGCAAAGCATATTGTGGATTTCTATCAGTTTCATTTAATTTTAAAAAACTATTAAACATATTTTTATCTAATCCTTCTTCAGATAACGCTTTAATATAAAGAATATAATCAAAATTTTCATAATTAGGATAAATTAAAATAAATTTATTAATAGTTTTTAACACTAACATGAAATCACTATTTTTATAGTACGCATAGATTTTATCTAGCAACATTTGTTTAGTATATGGACTAATTGGATAATAATATTCAAAAGATCTTAATAATTTTATTGCTCCTTTGTAATATCCAAGATCTAATTTTTTTCTGATCATCTGGTACATTTGATGAAGTTCTTGTTTTTGAACATGATGTACTTCATGTACACAACCAAACAATAAGAAAAAAATAATAGGCACTAACAATTTACAATTATACATAACTATATTAAATTGAGTATATAGTTTATCTAAATTATTTAAAAATGTTTTTTTCATTATCTAAAAATTTTTATAAAATATGTTAAAATTTCAAGGAAAATTTACTAAATTAGAATTAGGACATCGTTTAGATTATGCTTTATCTAAAAAAATTCAAAATACTTCAAGATCACAAATTAAAAAATATATATTAAAAAATAAAATTAAAATTAATCAATGTATCATTAATAAACCCTCTTATAAAATCAAAGGACATGAAATTATAGATATTAATTCAAAAAATTTAACTGATTTTGATTTTGAACCTCAAAATATTCCATTAAATATTATCTATAACGATGATGAAATACTCATTATTAATAAACCTAGTAATTTTGTTGTACATCCAGGGTCTGGAAACTTAAATAATACATTAGTAAATGCATTATTATTTCATTACCCAAACAATATACATATTCCAAGATATGGAATTGTACATAGATTAGATAAAAATACCACCGGTCTTATGTTAATAGCAAAAACTAAAAAATCATATTATTCATTAGTAAATCAATTTATAAAAAAAAAAATTACCCGACAGTATGAAGCTATAGTACATGGAGTTATACCATGTGATGGTATAATTAATCAACCTATTGGAAGACATCCAATAAAAAGAACAAAAATGGCTATTCACCACAATGGAAAAAATGCTATAACACATTACAAAATAATAGAAAACTTAATTGCATTTACACATATTAAATTAATTTTAGGCACGGGAAGAACACACCAAATTCGAGTTCATATGTCATATATTAACCATGCTATCGTTGGAGATCATACTTATAAATGTAAAATTAAAAAAAACAATTTAATTAATAAAAATATAAAAAAATTTATTCAAAATTTTCCAAGACAAGCATTACATGCTAAGATCTTGCATTTTTATCATCCAAAAACAAAAAAATTAATAAAAATTAAAACAAAATTACCAAAAGATATTAAATATCTAAAAAAATATTTAAAAATGTATCTTTTAAAAAAAAAATAAATATAATAAAAATTATGTATTATACTTATATATTAATAATAAACTAAAAATTATTTTGAAGAAATAAAAAACATATGGAAAATAGTAAAATAAATATTAAAAAATACATAATAGATTTTACAAAAATGGCAAAAAATGGAGAAATAGATCCAATTATTGGAAGAGATGAAGAAATAAGAAGAACTATACAAATATTACAACGTAGAACTAAAAATAATCCAGTGTTAATTGGTGAAGCTGGAGTAGGAAAAACTGCTATTGTAGAAGGATTAGCACAAAGAATTGTTAATAACGAAATTCCAGAAGGATTAAAAAATAGTCATCTTTTTATGTTAGATATCGCTTCTTTACTGTCTGGAACTAAATATCGTGGAGATTTCGAAGAAAGATTACAAAACGTTCTACTTTACTTAAAAACAACAAAATATTGTACAATATTATTTATAGATGAATTACATACAGTAGTTGGCACAGGAAACATTGAAGGATCAATGGATATTAGTAATATTTTAAAACCAGAACTTGCTCGAGGAAAATTACATTGTATTGGAGCAACTACATTAGATGAATATAGAAAATATATTGAAAAAGATACAGCTTTAGAACGTAGATTTCAAAAAATATATATTAATGAACCAACAATACAGGATACTATAGCAATATTAAGAGGGTTAAAAGAACGTTATGAACTACATCATCACGTGCAAATAACTGATAGAGCAATTATAAGTGCAACAAAACTATCTAATCGTTACATTAATGATAGAATGTTACCAGACAAAGCAATTGATTTAATTGATGAAGCAAGTGCAAGTTTAAGAATACAAATCGATTCTAAACCTGAAGTTTTAGATAGAATAGCACAACATATAGTACAGTTAAAGTTAGAAAAAGAAATACTAAAAAAAGAAACCGATGAAATCAGTCAAAATAGATTTTTATCTTTAAAAAAAGAACTTGAAAAAAAAGAAGACGAATATCTAAAATTAGAAGAAAAATGGAATATAGAAAAAAAAACATTAATTAAAATACAAAAAATAAAAACAAAATTAGAAAATTTAAAAATAATGTTAGAACAAGCAAAAAGATCTGGCGATTTAACAAAAATGTCAGAATTGCAATATGGAAAAATCCCTGAATTAGAAAAAAAATTAGAAAAAGAAAATCAAATAGATAATAAGCAATTAAAATTATTAAGAAATAAAGTTACTGAAAACGAAATCGCGGAAATTGTATCACGTTGGACTCAAATTCCAATTAGTAAAATTTTAGAAAACGAAAGAAAAAAGTTAATATTTATGGAAAAAACTTTACATAAAAGAATTATAGGTCAAACTGAAGCAGTGAATGTTGTTTCTAATGCTATTAGAAGAAATAGAGCAGGATTATCAGATCCAAATCGTCCTATTGGTTCCTTTTTATTTTTAGGACCTACTGGTGTTGGAAAAACTGAGTTATCGAAAACATTATCAAATTTTTTATTTAATAATGATAATGCAATAATACGTTTTGATATGTCTGAATTTATGGAAAAATATGAAATATCAAAATTGATCGGATCACCTCCAGGATACGTCGGATATGATGAAGGAGGTAGATTAACAAAAAGTATTAAACAAAAACCATATTCTATTATATTATTTGATGAAATTGAAAAAGCGCATACTGATATATTTAACATATTATTACAAATTTTAGATGAAGGAAAATTAACAGATAATCATGGAAAATTAATTAATTTTTCTAATACTGTCATTATTATGACATCAAATTTAGAATCTAATTTGATTGAAAAAAAATTTGGTATGATAGGATATAATGAAATTAAAAACATTCTTATTGACATGATGAGTAAATATTTTAAAATGGAATTTATTAATAGAATAGATGAAATCGTAATTTTTCATCCATTAAATCAATCGCATATAAAAAAAATAGCAAAAATTCAATTAAAAATTATATCAAATAGAATTAAAGAACAAGGATATGATATTCATGTAACTTCTCATGCTTTAAATCACATTAGTAAAATAGGATTTAATCCAAAATTTGGCGCTAGATTATTAAAAAGAGTAATTCAAGAAAATATTATTAATATCATATCTAACAAATTAATATCTGAAACTCTTGAAAAAAATAAAAAAATAATAGTTGATTACTTAGATAATCATTTTATTATTAATCAATAAAAAACATTTATTTTTAATTAAAAAAATAATCATATTTTTTTAATTGTTTTAATATTGATACTCACAATAAAAATATATTTTTATTTATTTTATAAACTATTTTTTATGATTTTTTTAAAAAAAAGTAATTCTCAATCATCTAAAAATCATTAAATAAAAAGTAATGATTTAGGATTCATAATATGAAAAAAACAAAAACATTTAAACTACTTCCATCTTTAATAGCTGTTAGTATTTCTATAATTATCTGGTTTGTCATACCAATTCCAGATAATCTTGAAATAAACGCATGGAAATTATTTTCAATATTTGTTGGAATAATTTTTGCAATTATAACTAAAGCTTTACCAATAGGTGCACTTGGAATGATTTCTATTGCTATTATAGCATGTACAGGAATTACTAATACAAATAAAACAATAGCAATCAGTGATGCATTAAGTGGATTTTCTAATCAACTAATTTGGTTAATTGGAACATCTATCATGATTGCAGTAAGTTTAAACAAAACAGGATTAGGAAAACGAATTGGATATTATTTCATTGCCTTATTTGGAAAAAAAACAGTAGGTATAGCCTATTCACTTGTCCTTGCTGAAACAATTTTAGCACCTGTTACACCAAGTAATACTGCTAGAGGTGGTGGTATTATTCATCCCATTATGAAATCTATAGCAGATAGTTTTAATTCAAAACCTTCTCTAAATACTTCTGATAAAATTGGAAGATATTTATCATTAGTAAATTTTAATATTAATCCAATTACTTCTGCCATGTTTATTACAGCAACAGCACCAAATCCACTTATTGTTAATATTATTATGGAAAATACCAATCCAAATTTTGAAATTACTTGGTCGATGTGGGCAACTGCTGCTATTATTCCTGGAATATTTTCATTAATTGTTATGCCAATCGTTGTTTATTGGATGTATCCACCAATTATTAAAATAACACCTGATGCACCAAAATTTGCTGAAAAACAATTAAAAAAAATTGGAAAAATTAAAAAAGAAGAAATAATAACATTATGTGTCTTTATTATTTTATTAATTATGTGGGCTGATATACCTAGTATATTCTTCGGAAAAAATTTTTCTATTAATCCTACCACAGCAGCGTTAATAGGATTATCTATTTTATTCACTACTGGAGTTTTAGAATGGGATGATATCCTAAATACTAAAGGAGCATGGGACACTATAGTTTGGTTTTCTGCTTTAATTATGATGTCATCATTTTTAAGTAAGCTTGGTTTTATACATTGGTTTTCAGAAATAATTAAAAATATGATTCACAACATGGATATTTCTTGGTTTTTAAGTATTTTTATATTACTTATAATCTACGTTTATTCACATTATTTATTTGCAAGTACTACTTCTCATATAATGGCAATGTTTGCTGCTTTTTTTACAGTTGGCATTACATTAGGAGCACCACCTATATTACTAGCATTAATGCTTTCTTTTTCATCATCATTAATGATGTCATTAACACATTATTCTACCGGAACTGCTCCAATTATTTTTGGATCTGGTTATGCAACACTTTCAGAATGGTGGAAAACAGGTTTCATACTAAGTGTTGTGAATCTATTGATTTGGATATTATTAGGTGGAATATGGTGGAAAATATTAGGATATTGGTAATTAAATACTAAAACAATATTTACAAAAAAAAACAAATTAATTATCAATTAATTTGTTTTTTTATTTTTTTAAATACCAAAAATTGTAAAAGTGATTTAGTGGACCACTACCCTTTCCTACATCTAATTGGTTAGAATTTAAAATAGAATTAAATGTATATTTTTTTGATTTTTTAACTACATCTGGCCAATCCTTATAATAAGGATATAATGCGGCTAACGATGATGATAAAGTACAACCAGTTCCATGAGTATTTTTAGTATCAATTTTTTTTGAAACATACCTAAATTTCTTATCTTTAGTAAATAACCAATCTACACACTGATTTCCTAATAAATGCCCCCCTTTCATTAATACTGCTTTAACACCAAAAGACAATAATTTCTCACCTTGAAAAATCATGTCATCTTCATCTTTAGCAATTGGTTGTTTTAAAAGTAATGCAGCTTCTTCTAAATTAGGAGTGATAATAGAAACTACTGGAAATAAATATTTAATGAAAATATCAATTGCATTTAAAGATAGTAATGAAAATTTATTTTTTGAAAAAAAAACAGTATCTAATACTATAGGAATATTGAAAAAATTATTTTTGAAATATCTAGATATTAATTTAACTATATTAGAATCAAATAACGCTCCAATTTTAATACTATCTATATATACATCACTGAATATAGATTCTAACTGTTCTAATATAACGAATTCTGGAATTTTATAAACTGATTTAACTCCTTGGGTATTTTGAATAAATAATGCAGTAATCACTGCAGTACCATAATTACCTAATGCAGAAAAAACTTTTAAATCAGTATATACACCAGCCCCTCCTGTTGGATCAATACCTGCAATAGATAAACAATTAAAAGTCATATAATAATTTAAACCGAAAAAATTCATTGATTTATTAAAATCATATTAATTTCTAATTTTTTTTTTATAAAAAAAATTAGAAATTAATATTAAAATAAAATATATTGACTGAATTAAAACAATACAAGATCCAGTAGCAGCATCAATATGAAAACTTAAGATGATACCAAAAAAACTAGATGTAATAGAAGATAAAATAGAAACTAACAACATTGAATTAAATCTTTTACAAACTGTAAATGCAATAACACCTGGAGTAATTAACATTGAAATTACTAATATAATCCCTATCGCTTGTAATGCTAATACAATAGTAAAAGAAATCAAAGATAATAACCCATAATGTAAAAAACTAGTTTTTAATCCAATTATCTTTGCATGATTTAAATCAAAACAATAAACTAAAAGATCTTTATATTGAAAAATCAAAAGCATAAATATAATTATTGTACCATAAACAACTTGAAAAAATTCATTTCTAGTCATTCCTAAAATATTTCCAAAAAGAATATGTGTTAAATGCTTTTCTGTATTAATTTTTAAAAATAATAATAAACCAAAAGCAAACATACCAGAAAAAACAATTCCAATTAACGTATCTTCTTTAATACGAGTATGTTCTTTTAAAAAACCAGTACTTAAAGTAAAAAACATACCAGATAAAAAAGCACCTATAGATAAAGGAATGCAAAAAATATAAGCTATCACAATACCAGGTAACACAGCATGAGATATTGCATCTCCTATTAACGACCATCCTTTTAATATTAAAAAACATGACAAAATTGATGAAATAATTCCTATTAATAAAGATACAATCATTGCCTTTTGCATAAAAGGCAAAAAAAGAGGATGTAATATTGATTTTAAAATAACCATTTTCATTGAATATTATTAATATTTATTTTTTATTAATATAAATTTTTTTATATTTTTTATAATTAAAAATAAATCCATATTTAGGAGCAAGAAAAAAAGTAAAAATAAATAGTAAAGTTTGTAAACTAACTATCACTGCTCCAGTAGTACCATCAATAAAAAAACTAATATATGCACCTATACCACTAGTTAAACATCCAATTATTACAGCTATAATTAATATTTTCTTAAAATGATCACTTAACAAATATCCTATAGCTCCAGGTGTAATAATCATAGATATTACTAATATTGCACCAACTGTTTGCAATGCAGTTACAATACAAGCACTTAACAAAACAAAAAAAAATATTTTTAATCTTAATATTTTTAATCCAATTGAATATGCATAATTTTCATCAAAAAATATAATCAATAAATCTTTCCAAATAAAAAAAAATGTAATAAATGAAAAAATAGAAATGATCAAAATTTGAATTATATCACTATCTGCTATTCCCAAAACATTTCCAAATATGATAGTTTGTATATTTACAGGAATTGGTCTTAAAGAAATAAGAAATAAACCAAAAGCAAAGAAAGTAGAAAAAACAAATCCAATAATAGCATCTTCCTTCAATTTAGACATTAATCGAATTAAAATTATAAAAACAATAGCTAACATCCCTGTAAAAAATGCACCAATCGAATATGGTATACCTAAAATATAGGAACCTGCAATACCAGGAATAACAGAATGTGATAGTGCATCTCCTATTAACGACCATCCTTTTAGCATTAAAAAAGTTGATAAAAAAGAACATAAACCACCTACAACAATACTAATTGTGATTGCTTTAATCATGTAATTATATTGAAAAGGTTCAATTAAAAAATGAAACATTTATATTCAATTTTCTTTTAATTTATTTTTTATATTTATAAAAAACAGCAGCTTTTTCATCATCAGTAACAATACTTAATGAATTAAAATTATTATGATCTAAATCAGTATTTAAAATATCAATATGTCGTAATGTATTACCAAAAGCTAATTTTAAATTTTCTTTTGTAAAAGTTGTTGATACTGGTCCAATATTTAAAATAGTCTGATTGACTAAAATAATCTGATCACAAAACTGAGGAATACTACCTAGATTGTGTGTTGAAACCAAAATCAAATATCCCATCTTTCGTAATTCCAATAGAATTTGAATAATAGAATTTTCAGTTTTTACATCAATACCTGTAAAAGGTTCATCTAACAATAATACTTTTCCTTCTTGCGCTAATGCTCTGGCGATAAATACTCTTTTTTTTTGACCGCCAGATAATTCCCCTATTTGTCTTTCTTTTAAATTATTCAAACCAACTTTCTTTAAAGAAAGAGATACAATTTGTTTATCTTTTTTTGTAGGAATACGTAAAAAACCCATTTTCCCATAACGTCCCATCATAACAACATCATATACTAAAACAGGAAAGTCCCAATCTATATCTTCAGTTTGAGGAACATAAGAAATAATATTGTGTTTAATTGCCTTATTAATAGAATAATTATTTAGTTTTACATATCCTCTTACAGGCTTTATTAAACCCATTATAGTTTTAAAAATTGTAGATTTTCCACTTCCATTAATCCCAACTAAAGCATAAATTAAACCTCCGTTTAAATTAAAACTAACATCACGAACTGCTAAATGACCATTTTTATATATTACAGTAATATTATGTACTAATAAATTTGGTTTTTTATAATAAGAATTACAATTCATTCACCAAAACCTTTTGCAATAGTATCTATAGTTGTATGTAATAACTGAATATAAGTTGGAACTGGACCTTCCGGTCTAGAGAGAGAATCGACATATAAAACCCCTCCATATTTAGCACCAGTCTCCTTACTTACTTGTTTTGCTGGTTTATTTGATACAGTACTTTCACTAAAAACTACTGGAACATTATTTTTTTTTATTATATCAATTACTTTTTTAATTTGTTGAGGAGAACCCTGTTCTTCAGCATTAATTGGCCAAAGATATGCTTCTTTAAAACCGTAATCTTTTGCAAGATAACTAAAAGCTCCTTCACTAGTTACTAACCATCTTTTTTCATTTGGAATATTTTTAATTCTTTGTCTTAAAAATAAATCAACTTTTTTGATTTTTTCTGAATATTCTATTGCATTTTTATCATAAATGTCTGCATGTTCTGGATCATATTTAATTAATGCATCTTTAATATTTTTAACATATATTAGTGCATTTTTCGCAGACATCCATGCATGAGGATTAGGATTATTTTTGTATTCGCCCTCTTTAATAGCAATAGGTTGAATGCCTTCAGTAATTACTACCTTTGGAATATTTTTAAAATTTTCAAAAAATCTATTAAACCATAATTCCAATCCTAAACCATTCCATAATATTAAATCACCAGAATAAATTTTTGATATATCTTTTGGAGTAGGTTGATATTCATGAATTTCTGCACCAGGTTTAATAATAGATTCTACATCTGCTACTTGTCCAGCTACATTCTGAGCTATATTTTGTATAATAGTAAAAGTTGTAACTATTGTAAATTTTTTTGCATAGGATATTAATGGAAATAAAAATAATAAAATTAAGGACAATTTTTTTTTTAACATAAAATTATTAATTTTCTATTTGAATTGAGAATTATTATCAACTATAATTTTTATATGTCAACACTATTTTCATAATTAACCTATCAATTAGAACAAATTAGTTTTATATAAAAAATTGAAATCATAAATATCTTTTTTAAACAATTAGTAATACATCAATATTTGAAAAGAATAAGTGGATTTTTTTATATTCTAAAAAACTATAAGTTATTTATAATAATCATAATTATTTTTATATTTTTTAAAAATATGCCTTAATTAAACAAAAAAACTTCTAAAAAAAGTATTGAACATATATTTTTATATTAACAAAACTTACTTTTTTAGTTTAAAATTATTAAAAATAATACTTTAAAAAATATATAAAAAATATGTAATATTTAATTAGGTAAAAAAAATGAATGATTCAAAAAAAATAGAAGAAAAGCAAGATAGAGATCATAGAATTTTAAATAAAAAATTAAATCTGTATCACATCAATAAATGTGCTCCAGGTATGATATACTGGAATCCGAATGGATTAATTATTTTTAATGAATTAAAGAAATTTATACAAATTAAATTACAAGAATATCAATATCAAGAAGTAAAAAGTCCCATAATGTTAGAACATAATATTTGGAAAAAAACTGGACATTGGAAAAATTATAAATTAAACATATTTACTACATCATCAGAACATCAAAAATTTTGTATTAAACCAATGAATTGCCCTGGACATATAGAATTATATAAACAACATTTAAAATCATATCGAGACTTACCTATTCGTTTTGCAGAATTTGGTAGTTGCTATAGAAAAGAACCATCAGGATCACTACATGGACTAATGCGTGTTATGGAATTTACACAAGATGATGCACATATATTTTGCACAAAAAAACAAATAATAGATGAAATAAAAAAATGTATTAGTATGGTTTTTGATATCTATCAAACTTTTGGATTTAAAAAAATTGAAGTATATTTAGCTACTAAACCTAAAAATTATATAGGCACAAAAAAAGAATGGGAAATCTCTGAAGAACAACTAAAAATCGCACTTGATAATATTAAATTTAATTATAAACATGGAGAAGGGGCGTTTTATGGACCAAAAATTGAATTTACTTTATATGATTCATTAAACCGTGCTTGGCAATGTGGTACAATACAATTAGATTTTTCTTTACCTATGCGTCTAGGAGCATTTTATATAGACCAAAATAACCAAAAAAAGATACCAGTAATGATTCATCGTGCTATTTTAGGATCAATTGAAAGATTTATTGGAATACTTATTGAAGAACATAATGGCTATCTACCAATTTGGTTAGCACCACTACAAGTTGTAGTGTTAAGTATTACAAAAAAACAAATAAATTATGTACAAAAAATATTAAAAGAATTAATGAATATGGGATTACGTGTTAAATCAGATTTAAGGAATGAAAAAATTAGTTTTAAAATAAGAGAACACTCAATTAATCGTGTTCCTTATATTTTAATTTGTGGAGAAAATGAAATAAATTCAGAAACTGTTTTTGTTAGAAATTGTTTTGGAAAATTTTTAGGGAATTATAATATTCAAAATTTTGGAAAAAAGATTATTAAAGAAATCTATAAAAAAATTTCTATTCAATAGAGGAATAAAATATCAAAAGTGAAAAAAAAAAAAAATCGTCCTAATCGAATTAATAAAGAAATTCGTTCTTCTGAAATACGATTAATAGGAATAAATGGAGAAAAAATAGGTGTATTAAATTTAAAAAAAGCTTTAAATATAGCAGAAGAAGCTAATCTTGATTTGGTGGAAATAAGTCCTAATGCAATTCCTCCAGTTTGTAAAATTATGAATTATGGTAAATTTCTTTATCAAAAAAATAAAATAATTAAAGAACAGAAAAAAAAACAAAAGATTATTCAAATAAAAGAAATTAAATTTCGTCCTGTAACTGATAAAAGTGATTATCAAATTAAATTAAAAAAAGTAGTAGAATTTTTAAAAAATGGAAATAAAATAAAAATTACATTACGATTTAGAGGAAGAGAAATATCGCATCAAAAAATAGGCATTGATATGTTAAATAGAATCAAACAAGATTTGTCTACGATTTCTATAGTAGAATCTTTTCCAACAAAAATTGAATCTAGACAAATGATTATGATTTTGATTCCAAAAAAAAATAATGAAAAACATTGATTACATTTTTTTCAATAAAAAAATGTATTTTCAAGGAGTATTAATATAAAAAATGTATAAAATAAAAACGATTCGAAGTTTTTCAAAACGATTTAAAAAAACAGCAAAAGGATCGTTAAAAAGAAAACAATCTAATTTGCGTCATATTTTAACAAAAAAAACAACAAAACGTAAACGACATTTAAGATTAAAAAAAATTCTTAAAAAATCTGATTTATCAAAAATTAGTATTGGATTACCTTATATTTAAAAATATAAAATATTTATTTTTGATTTTTTATTTAAAAAAAGGAGAATAAAATGCCTCGTGTTAAACGTGGAGTAGTTGCTAAAACACGACATAAAAAAATATTAAAACAAGCAAAGGGATATTTTGGAGCACGTTCTCGTGTTTATCGTGTTGCTCATCAAGCAGTAATCAAATCTAATCAATATTCTTATCGTGATAGACGTCAAAAAAAAAGACAATTTAGAAAATTATGGATTATAAGAATAAATGCAGCAACTCGTTTATATAATATGTCTTATAATAATTTTATATATGGATTAAAAAAAGCATCAATAAAAATAAATAGAAAAAATTTGTCTGATATTGCTATTTTTGATAAATCAACTTTTTCTTATTTAATTCAAAAATCAAAAGAAGCGTGTAACGTTAATCACAAAAAAATAAACTGTTCTTAAAAAAATATAAATCTAAAAAAAAATATAATAAATGAAACTTATTTAAAACATTAAATACCGTTTAAAAATCTTATAAAAAAGATTTTTAAATGGTTTATAATGTAAAAAAAATAAAATTATGAACAATTATTTAAAATTAGTCCAAAAAATTAAAGAAAAAATTTATAAAATTAATAATATAGATGAACTAAATAACATCAGAGTTAATTTTTTAGGTAAAAAAGGGTACATTAAATTAGAATTATCTAAAGCTAAAGAAATACAATTAAAAGAAAAAAAAATAGAAAAATTAAAAGAAATAAATATTTTAAAAAAAAATATAGAAGAATTAATAAAAAAGAAAAAAAAATCAATAAAAAAATATTTATTTCAAAAAAATAATAAAATTAACTATTTTGATATAACATTAGAAGGTAGAAATAAAGAAATAGGAAGTTTACATCCTATTACTCATACAATAAATTGTATAGAAGATTTCTTTGTCATGTCTGGTTTTTCTATTAAAACAGGTTCTGAAATAGAAAATAAATATTTTAATTTTGATTCTCTAAATATTGATAAAAATCATCCATCAAGAAAAAAAACAGACAGTTTTTGGATTGATAAGAATTTTTTATTACGTACTCAAATGTCTAGTATTCAAATTAGAACTATAAAAAATCAAATACCACCTATTAAATTTATAGCATCTGGTCGTGTGTACCGTAATGATTATGATAAAACACATACACCAATGTTTCATCAAACAGAAGGTATTATAATAGATAAAAATATAAACTTTTCTTTTTTAAAATATATATTATATAAATTTTTAAATTATTTTTTTAAAAAAAAAATAATTATAAGATTTCGACCATCTTATTTTCCTTTTACTGAACCATCTGCTGAAATAGATATTTTAACAAAAGAAAAAAAATGGTTAGAAATTTTAGGGTGTGGAATTATACATCCTAAAATTTTAAATCATGCAAATATAGATCAGAATGTTTATTCTGGATTAGCATTTGGAATAGGCATAGAAAGATTAGCAATGTTAAAATATAACATTAAAGATTTACGTTTATTTTTTCAAAATCATATTAGCTTTCTGAAACAATTTAGATAAATTTGGTTTAAAAAAATGAAATTAAGCACTTTTTTATTAAAAAAATGGATTCAATTTCCGATTCATATTAAACAACTACATCAAATTATTACAATGATAGGATTAGAAATAAATAACACGTACATTACAAAAAACAAATATCCTGGAATAATTATTGGAGAAATTATAGAAAAAGTTTTATACGATCAAAATAAAAAAAAATGTTTATTTAAAGTTAATATTGGAAAAAAAATAATTAACGTTATTTCAAATATTACAAAAATAAAAAAAAATACAAAACTAGCAGTAGCAACAACAGAAAGTATCTTTTTTAATAAAATTATATCGAGTACAATCAATAATCAAAAATCTCAAGGATATTTATGTGTATATAAAGAGTTAGAAATTTATAATAAAAAAAATGGAATCATAAAGTTTCAAAATAATGCAATAGTTGGTTCAAATATAAGTCAATATTTACAAATTAAAGATTATATTTTTGAAGTTAATGCTTTATATAATAGACCGGATCATTTAAATATATTAGGTATAACAAGAGATATCTTAGCTTTTTTAAATAAAAAACCTAAGATTTATCTTTTTAAAAAAAGAACAAATGATCAAAAATCATCTAAATCTTTATCAGTTATAGTAGATAATCCAGAAATATGTCCAAGATTTCTTGTACAAATTATAAAAAATATCAAAATAAACTTAAAAACTCCTCTATGGATTAAGGAAATACTAAAAATAAATGAAATCCTACCTGTAAATCCTATTCAAGATATTTGTAACTACATGACACTGGAAATTGGACAACCAATAGAATTTTATGATTTAGATAAAATAGAACAATTTATTCAAATAAAAATGGCAAAAAATGGAGAAAAATTTTCTTTAAATAATAAAGAAAACATTATTTTAGATAAAAAAACTTTAATTATTAAAGATCGAACAAATATTTTATCATTAGCAGGTATTTGTAGTGGAAAACATGCTAAAATCAGAAAAAAAAGCAAAAACATTTTATTAATAGCATACTATCTAGATCCTTCATATATTTATCAAACTACAAAGAAATATAAATTATTTACACATATTTCAAATCGTTTTGAACGAGGTGTAGATTACAATATACAAAAAATTTCTTTAAATAAAATTACAGAACTAATAACAAATTTTCTTAAAGGTATTCCAAATAAAATTATTCAAATAGTTAATAATGAATATCTTCCTAAAATTAAAAAAATTTTACTTACTAAAAAAAAAATTAATAAATTAATTGGTTATTATATTTCTAATAAAAAAATTTCTAAAATTTTAATATCATTACAATTTAAAATAATTAAAAAAAATAAATTTTGGATAGTTTATATTCCATCATGGCGTTTTGATATTAAAATTGAAGAAGATTTGATTGAAGAAATTATTAAAATATATGGATATAATAAAATTCCAAAAAAAACAATAAAAACAAATATTACTTTTCCATATACTAATAAAAAAATTTCTTTAAATAGAATAAAAATATTATTAACTGATCGTGGCTATCACGAAGTAGTCAGTTATTCATTTGTTAGTCCAAAAATACAAAAATTACTATTCCCTGATGAAAAGAAAAGTGTTTTTATTTTAAATCCTATATCAAAAGATATGTCGGTAATGAGAAGATCGTTACTTATAGGATTAATTACTACATTAATATATAATAAAAAAAGACAAGAAAATAAATTTAGATTTTTTGAATCTGGAATCAAATTTGTTCAAGATAAAACAAAAGAATTTGGAATTAGACAAGATCTGATGATATCAGCAATTATATCAGGATATAGATTTAAAGAACAATGGACAGATAAAAAAAGAAATGTTGACTTTTTTGATATTAAAGGAGACGTCGAATCTATTTTAGAACTAATAGGTAAGTTAAAATTTGCCACTTTTAAACCAATACAATCTCTAAAATTAAATCCACATAAAAGTACAGGAATTTATATTAAAGAAAAATATGTAGGATATTTAGGAATGCTTTCTTATGAAATTCATAATATACTAAACCTAAATCAAGAAACATACGTATTTGAACTATATTGGGAAAAAATGTCTGATATAATAATACCGAAATTTCAAGAAATATCATTTTTTCCAAAAAATTATAGAGACATTTCTATTATTATCAATAATAATATTTCAGCTTTTAATATATTACAAACATGTAGAGAAATTAAAACAAATTATAAAATAAAAATAAGTATATTTGATTTATTTTATCATGAAAATATAGGTGAAAATTATAAAAGTATTAGTATTAGATTTGAAATACAAAACCATCATAAAACACTTAAAGAAATAGAAATTGATTCTATTATTAATAAATATATTCATATACTCAAAGAAAAGTTTAATATCTTGTTAAGAAATAAAAAAATTTAAAAAAATAATTTTAAAAAAATTATTAATTCATTTAAAAAATATACATTATAATAATTTTGATATATTAAATAATGATTTTTTTCTTTTTTAAATATTACAAAATCATTATTAATATCAATTTTTCTTATATTATAATTTGTAATAGTTAAAATAACTTGATTATCTTGAATTTCTAACTTAATTTTTTGACGTGTTTGAAATTGTATTTTATCTTTTAATTGCGGCCAAATAATCCAATCAGTAACTAATAAATAATTTTTATTATCTTTCTTTAAAAGATTAATATTTTTATTTGATAAATATATCAGTATTTTATCCCATAAAATATTGATATATTTTATATTAGAAAAAAATAATTTACTATAAAAAAAATTACTTTCTGAATATATATTTTTATGATTATGTAATAATATAATTTCTGATGGTGGACGAGTATCATTTTCAAAAAAAAATAAGTTTTTCCCTTCTATTTTTGGTATTTGATAATTAAAATCTTTCAATAAAGGAGGAAAATTTTTTGGAAAAATCAAAGAATTCACATAACTAGTTGATAAATGATTATTTTTTATTTTACTATTTTTATTTAAAAATTCATTTTTTAAAAAACATCCTGACAAAAACAAAAATAAAGAATAAAAAATTACATTTTTAACAAAAAAATTCACTTTATTGACTACCCTCAAAATAATTTAAATAAGTTGTTTTTTATATTTTTTTAAAATAAATTTTATTTCTTTTTTAACTATTTTTTGATTTTTTTTAATTAAAGACGTTAATGGTAATCTCAATGTATTAAATTTGATTAATCCTAAATAATAACATGCCCATTTTATAGGAATGGGATTAGACTCTATATATAAAACTTTATGTAAATTTAATAAATTTTTATTTAGTTGATTAGCTTGATATATATTACCATTTAAAGCTAAATGACATACTTTTTTCATTAAATTAGGAATAATGTTAGCACTAACAGAGATTAAACCATCACCTCCAAATTTAATAAAATCTACAATTTCAAAATCATTACCACTTAATATAATAAAATCTCTATTTTTAATTAATTTACGAATTTGATTAATACGCAATAAATCACCACTTACTTCTTTAATTCCAATTATATTTTTTATCTTAGACAACCTTAAAACTGTTTCAGGTAATAAATCAACGCCTGTACGAAAAGGAATATTATATAATATTTGAGGTAATTTAGTAGATTCTGCAATAGATTTAAAATGTTGATATAATCCATCTTGAGTAGGAAGATTATAATAAGGTGTAATCGATAAACAAGCATCAATACCAGATTTTTCTATTAATTCAGTTAAAAAAATAGAATTTTCAGTTGAATTTGAACCATTTCCAACAATAACAAAGAGATCATTTTTTGAAAGTTCTTTAACTGTTACAACAAAATCTAAATATTCATTATATTTAATAGTTGAAGATTCACCAGTAGTTCCTAATATTAAAATTGTTTTAATACCATTTAAAATATAAAAATGAATCAATTTTTTTAGACTAAATTTATCAATCTCTTTTTTAAGATTCATTGGTGTAATCATAGCAACAATACAATCACAAAAAAATTCTCTTTTTTTTATTTTTTTCATAATAAATATTAATAATTATTTTTTTAATACATTTAAAATAAATAAAAAAATAAATTTTGTATAAAAATTACACATAAATTAAAAAAAGTTTTAAAACAAAATAGTTTGTCTTAAATAAACATTAATAATAGACTTAATGAAAATAGCTAGTGGTATAGCAAAAAATACACCCCAAAATCCTAATAAACCTCCAAAAAAAATAATAGAAAATATAATTATCAAAGGATGTAAATTAATCACTTCAGAAAACAAAATAGGCACTAATATATTTCCATCTATAGTTTGTATTATAATATATGAAATAAATAAAGTCCAAAAATCGCTTGAAAATCCCCATTGAAACAATCCTACTAATATTACTGGTATAGAAACAAAAATTGCACCAATATATGGAATAAATACTGACATACCCACTAAAACAGAAAGAAACAATGAATAATTCATGTTTAAAAAAATAAAAACTAAATATGTAGATATTCCAACAATCATCATTTCTATTACTTTTCCTTGAATATATTTTCTAATTTGTTGATTAATTTCTTTCCATATATTTTTAAAAAAAATATAATCAAAATATAAAAAATTCTTAATTCTAAAAAAAATTTTGATTTTATCTTTTAATAGAAAAAAAACTATTAATGGAACCAATACTAAATACATGAGAAATGTAATAATTTCAATTAAAGAAGAAAAAGAATACTTTATAAACGATTTTCCTAAATTAGATAATTGTGTACGTAAATTGTTAATTATAATATCAACAATTCCTGCATTAACAAATATCGGATGGTTTTCAGAAAATAATTTAATGTTTTGATTGAAAATATTTGCCATAGAAGGCAAATCTAATATTAAATTAATAGCTTGTTGCCATATGATAGGCATCATAACTAAAATGACCATTATACTAATACCAATAAAAATCATTAATATAACAGACACCGAAATAGTTCTGGATAAGCCAAAATTCTCTATTTTTTGTACAGGATATTCTAAAAGATAAGTCAATACAATAACAATAAATAATGGAGTTAACATATTGTTAAATAAAAACATAATAGAAAATATCAAAATAAAAATAAAAATCAATTTAATAAATTTAGCATCAAATATTTTTCTATAATAATATTTAACAAATTTTTCTAACATAATGAACCTAAATTTTTTTTTAAAATATTTTTTATTTCAATTTTTTACAATTATTAACAATATAATTGATAATTATTGCAATAGAAAAAATAAAAATAATAGAAATCAGACAAAAAATTGCAGATATATGAATAAAATCTACTATGACCATTTTGAATCCGATAAGAATGATTATAATAGATAATGCATATTTTATCATATAAAATTTTTTAATTATTTTTAATAGTAAAAAATACATAGAACGTAATCCTAATAAAGCAAAAATGTTTGTACTAGATACAATAAAAGGATCTTGAGTTATTGAAAAAATAGCAGGAATACTATCTAGAGCGAAAAAAATATCACTTAATTCTACTAAAATCAATACTACTAACAATGGTGTAATAAAAAATTTACCATTTTTTTTAATAAAAAATTTTTTTGTTTCTGATTTATCTGAAATCGACACATATTTTGTAATTGATTGAAATAAAAATGTTTCTTGAATTTTAATTGTTTTTTTATTTAAAAATAAAATTTTAATACCACTAAAAATCAATAAAATTCCAAAAACGTATAAAATCCAACTAAAATGTAATATTAACCAATCACCTAAAAAAATTAAAAAAATACGTAAAAATACCGCTCCTAATATTCCATAAGTTAGTACCTTTCTTTGTAAAGAAATAGAAATTGAAAAATAATCAAATAGTACTATCCAAACAAATAAATTATCAATTGCTAATGTTTTTTCAAGTAGGTAAGATGTAATAAATAATATTATTGTTTGATTCGCAATCAATATATTTAAATTTTCTTTTATATATATCCATATACCTAAAATAAAACAAAATGTTATGAATATCCAAATAATAGTCCAGATTAAACAATATTTTAGTGATATATATTTTATTTTAAATTTTCTTTGTGTAATAACATCAAATAAAAACATAACTAAAATAAGAATTAAAAAAATAGTCCATAATATTGGTGTACCAATAGAATACATTTATATTTCCTTTATTTAAAATAAATATAAAAATTCATTGTATTAATTTTAAAATTAGTTGATTTTTAAAATTAAAAAATATAAAAAAATATCTTAATGAATTAATAAAAATATTATTTAAAATATATTAAATAAATACAATTTATTTAATATATAAATATTATCTATATCTGGAAAAATTATGAAAAATATTACTAATTTTATTATTTCGATATACAATCAAAATTATGAACTAATTATTGAACCATCTATTGTTTTAGGAATTTATTTCATTTTATTTACTATTATTTTTTTAGAAAATGGAATTATAATAGCTTCTTTTCTTCCAGGAGATAGTTTGTTAATTTTAGTTGGTGTTTTAACAGCAAAAAAAGTTATAAGTTATCCAATGATAATAATTATTTTAACTTTTAGTGCTAGCCTAGGATCTTGGATAGCTTATAAACAAGGAAAATTTTTAAAAAAAAATAAAAAAATTAATCTTATTAAAAAAAAAATACCTAAAAAATATTATAAATATATTTATCTCTTTTTATATAAATACGGATTTTATTCATTGATTTTTTCTAGATTTATTGGATTTTTTAGAACTGCAATTCCAATGATTGCTGGTATATATGAATTATCACAATATAAATTTCAAATTTTTAATTGGATTAGTGGATTTATATGGATTTTATTATTAATTTCTCTTGGACATTTTTTTTATAACACTACTTTTTTTAAAAATTATGAAATAATAATCACAACAATATTAACTATTTTCCCAATTATAGTACTAAGTATAGGAATACTTACATTAATTTTAAATTTCATAAAAAAAAAATATATTAAATGATATTTAATATTTTAATTTTTTTCTCCAATTTAAAAAACCATAAATTGATATTATTAATAAAAATATATATTCTATTAGAATGAAATAAACTTCCTTTAAATAAAAAATAAAAATACTCAATAAATTAATAATAATCCATAATAACCAATTTTCTACGTATTTTTTTATCATTAAAATCATAGCAAGCATTGACAATACAGTAATAATTGAATCTAAAAACAAAAAATAATTCATCTCAACTTTTTTCAAAAAAATATTTAAATGAAATAAATTATTTATTTTTAAAAAAAATAAAAAGAAATAATGCAAAATTACATCAATATTTAACATTAAAAAACATACTAATATTAAAGAAATTGATATTAATTTTATGAGATTAAATAATCCAATATGACTAATTTTTAAATGTTTATTTAAATAATCTTTTTTTTTCCATATAAACCAACCATAAATGTTAGTAATTAAAAAAAATATTTGTAAAAAAAAACTAGCATATAACTCAATTTGAATGAAAATTATACTAAATAATAATACGTTAATAATACCAAAAACATAATTAATTCTCTTTGCTCTACTCGCAAACCAAATACATAAAAATCCAAAAATAGTACCAAAAAATTCTATATAAGAAAAAAAATATGTTCTTTCTATAAAAGAAATTTGAAAAAAAATATTTTTTATATCAAAAAAACTCATCATTATGTAACCTTTTGATATAATATTATATATAGATTAACTCAATTATAAATTTATTATTATTTTTAATAAATTTGTTTTTTTAAAAAAACAAACATATAATAAAAAATAAGAATTATTTTAAATATGAGTATGAAATTACTATTCAAAATCAAATTAATCATTTATTAAATAGATTAAATATAAATTATGAAAAAAATAGCAGGTAAACATATTCTAATTGGAATTAGTGGTAGCATAGCAGCATATAAAGTACCAGAAATCATTAGAAAATTAAAAAAAAAAGGTGCTATCATACGTGTTGTTATGACACATTCTGCTTATTCTTTTATAACACCACTTACTGCAGAGGTAATCTCTGGACATCCAATAGAAAAAAACAATTTTATTTCAGGTTCAAATATTAATATAAATCACATTAAGTTAGGAAAATGGGCAGATTTAATTTTAATAATACCAGCAACTGCAAATTTAATTGCTCGTTTATCCATAGGAATGGCTAACGATTTATTAACAGAAATTTGTTTAGTTTCTAAATCTAGAATTGCTGTTGTACCGGCTATGAACAAAATAATGTATCAATCAAAATTTACGCAAAAAAATATAAAAATTCTTAAAAAAAGAAATTTTTTAATTTGGGGACCAGAAGTAGGAAAACAGATTTGTAATGATTTCGGATTAGGAAAGATGTTAGATGCAAAAAAAATTATTAAATTAATAGAGTTATTTTTTAAAAAAAAAAAAGATATGCAAAATATTTCTATTACAATTACTGCTGGACCAACATATGAGTTATTAGATCCAATGCGTCTTATAACTAATTATAGTTCTGGAAAAATGGGTTTTTCAATTGCACAAGCTGCTTCTGAAAGAGGTGCACAAGTTACTTTGATATCTGGACCAGTCTATTTAAAAACACCAAAAAACGTTAAAAGAATTAATGTAATTAATGCTTTAGAAATGTATAAAAAAGTACATCAAATTATCCAAAAACAAAATATTTTTATTGGATGTGCAGCAGTAGCAGACTATAGACCAACAAAATTTAGTAAACAAAAAATAAAAACTAACAATAAAATTGTTCATTTAAAATTAATTAAAAATCCTGATATTATTGCAAGTGTTGGAAAATTAAATAAAAATCGTCCATACGTTGTAGGGTTTTCAGCTGAAACCCATAATTTAATACAATGCTCTCATGAAAAAAGAATTAAAAAAAAATTAGACTTAATCTGTGCAAATCGCATAACTCTATCAAAAGATAAATCAAATATAAAAAATAACTCGCTAAATTTATTGTGGAAAAATAAAAAGATTTATTTACCATTTAATAATAAATTAAAACTTAGTCATCAACTATTAGATGAAATAATACAAGACTATGAAAAAAAATATAAATGTAAAAATTCTCGATAAAAAAATAGGAGATACTATTACTTTTCCACATTATGGAACAGAAGGATCTGCTGGATTAGATTTAAGAGCATGTCTAAAAAATCCTGTTGAATTAAAACCAAATAAAAAAAAGTTAGTTTCAACTGGATTAGCCATACATATTGCAGATAAAAACTTAGCTGGATTAATTCTACCACGTTCAGGATTAAGTCATCATTATGGTATTTTTCTTGGAAATACCATTGGATTGATAGATTCTGACTATCAGGGAGAATTAATAATTTCGCTTTTTAATCAAAGCAAAAAAATATTTTTTATTCAACCCAATGAAAGAATTGCACAAATAATTTTTATATCTATTATTCATCCAAAATTTAACTTCGTTAAAAACTTTCTTATTCATACTAAAAGAAATACTCAAGGATTTGGACATACAGGAAAAATTTAAATTTTGTTATAAAATATAAAAAAATAAGTAAGTGAAAATTTCAAAATTACTAACAATTAGCATAATTTAATTATAAAAAAATAAATGTATAATCAACATCATTCTCAAAAAGAAATAATACTAAAAAATTTAGGAATACAAAATTATCAACATGTATTAAATGCAATGCATCAATTTAATCTAAAAAGAACGAAAAAAACAAAAGATGAGATATGGTTACTCGAACATTTTCCAGTTTTTACTCAAGGGAGAAATGGAAAAAATGAAAATATTTTATTTAAATCTCCTAAAATACCCATTATTCAATCTGATAGAGGAGGACAAATAACATTTCATGCACCTGGACAAAAAATAATGTATATTATGATAGATATAAAAAGAAATAATATCAATATTAGAAAATTAATTAATTCTTTAGAAACGACAGTAATCTATACATTACTTAAATTTAATATACATGCTTATTCTAAAATGCATGCACCAGGTGTCTATATAAAGAATAAAAAAATATGTTCTATTGGATTAAAAATTCAAAATGGATATTCATTACATGGATTAGCATTTAACATTAAAATGGATCTTAAACCATTTGATTATATTAATCCTTGTGGATTTAAAAAAATGAAAATGACTCAACTAAGCGAATTTACTAATAACTTTAGTATAAAAAAAATAGATTCTCTTTTAATAAAAAAGTTTTGCCAATTACTAAATTTTAAAGTATTAAATAATAATACTTAATACAAATAAAACACTTTAATATCAAATCATTATGAATAAAAAAAATAAAAATCATGCTTCATTACTAAATAATGACTATTCTTCTAAAAAAAAATTTTCGATTCCTATTACAACATTAACATCTAAAAAAATAAAAAAATTAAAAAAACCTACATGGATTAAAATTAAATTGCCTTCTAATCACAAACGAATTCAAAAAATAAAAAGAATAATAAAAAAAAACAATCTAAATTCTATATGTGAAGAAGCATCTTGTCCTAACATTGCAGAATGTTTCAATAAAGGAACAGCAACATTTATGATTTTAGGATCAATTTGTACAAGGAAATGTCCATTTTGTAATGTTAATCATGGCAGACCAAAACTACCTGATCAAAACGAACCTAAAAAACTAGCACAAGCTATTAAAAAAATGAAATTAAATTATGTTGTTATTACATCAGTTGACAGAGATGATCTTCGAGATGGAGGAGCAAAACAGTTTTCGTATTCTATAAATGCAATTCGAGAAGAAAATAAAAATATAAAAATAGAAATTCTTGTTCCAGATTTTAGAGGATGTACAAAATTAGCACTAAAAATACTAAAAAATTCTCCACCGGATGTCTTTAACCATAATATTGAAAATGTACCTAGAATATATAAAATCGTTCGACCTGGAGCTAATTATAAAAAATCACTGCTCTTGTTAAAAAATTTTAAAAAAATGAATCCTAATATACCAACCAAATCTGGATTAATGTTAGGACTAGGAGAAACCGATGAAGAAATTTTAGAAGTAATGTCTGATTTAAGACATCATGGAGTAAATATGTTAACACTAGGGCAATATTTACAACCTAGTTTAAATCATTTACCAGTTTTGCGTTATATTACTATGGAAAAATTTTCTTTTTTTAAAGAAAAAGCAAAAAAAATGGGTTTTATTAATGTTGCTTCTGGTCCTTTAGTAAGATCTTCATATCATGCAGATTTACAAGCAAAAAATTTAAAATAAAAAAAATAAAACCGCCTCATTATCTTAACTAAGACGGTTATTAGAAATAATATTCTATTACTTTATTTCTTTACTTTAAATTACAACTACATTCATTGCTGATGGTCCTTTCGCACCTTCAGAAATTTCAAATTCAACTTTTTGTCCTTCAGACAAAGTCTTAAATCCTTCAGATTGAATAGCTGTAAAATGAACAAAAACATCTTTCGTTCCATCTTCTGGTGTAATAAATCCAAATCCTTTTGCCTCATTAAACCATTTAACATTACCTTTAACTTTTAACATCAAGATTACCTTTAATATAAAATATATTGTTTACTACTAAATATAAAATTGTTATAAATTTGTATAATACTACAAATAAAATATTATACGTCCATTCTTTTTCAATAAAAGAATAAAAAAAAATTTTAAAATATTTTTAAAAAAATTAAAAAAATAAATTTTAATTTTATCAAATTAATATTTTAATTTAATAATTTTACAAATATTTACAAAATATTTCAATATAAATAATATTTATTTTTAATATAAAAAAATAAATTTAAATTATAAAAAAATTATGATAAATCAAAATTCAAAAAATATTTATGAAAATCTAATAACATTAATATAAAAGTATATTGAAATGCAAGCTCCATTAATTGATTAAAGCGACCACATTCTCCATAATGACCAGAATTCATATTAATCTTTAGCAATAAAACCGTATTACCTACTTTCATTTCTCTTAATTTTGCAACCCATTTTACAGGTTCCCAATATTGTACTTGAGAATCATATAGACTAGTCGTAACTAACATATGAGGGTAACGTTGTTTTTTAACATTATCGTAAGGACTATAAGACTTTAATAAAAAATAAATATCCTTATCTTTTTTTGGATTTCCCCATTCATCATATTCTCCTGTAGTTAAAGGAATAGAAGGATCTAACATAGTAGTTAAAACATCTACAAAAGGAACTAAAGATATAATACCTTTATATAAATTTGGTTTTTCATTAGAAATGACTCCCATCAATAAACCACCTGCACTACCTCCAAGTGCATACACTTCTTTTTTATTCCCATAACCTAAATTTAATATTTCTTGAGTTGCATCAATAAAATCATTAAAAGTATTTTTTTTATTTCTTAATTTTCCTTGTTGATACCAATTATCTCCTAAATCTCCTCCTCCTCTAACATGAACAAAAGCATATATAAAACCTCGATCTAATAAAACTAATCGAGAAGAATTAAATATAGGATCTATACTAATACCATAAGCACCATAAGCATAAAAAAGAATAGGATTATCATATTTTTTAAATAAATTCATACGATAAAGTATAGATACTGGAATTTTTATTCCATCACGTGATTTTATCCATAATCTTAAACTGTTATATTCTTTTTCATTATAATCTTTTATTTTTTCTTTTTTTAAAATTTTGGATTGATGAGTAGACATATTTACTTGCATAATAGTAATGGGAGTAGTAAATGATGAATATACGTATCTTAAATAAGGTGAATTTGATTCAAAATTATCAGTACACCAAGTCATATATAAAGATTCATTAAAAGAAATAGTATTTTTTTGTTTAGTTTTTAAATTAATATAACTGATTTTTAATAAACCATAAAATCTTTCTTCAATAACTAACCAAAAATTAAATAATAAAAAATTTTCTAAATAAACTTCTTCTTTTGGTGAATAAATTTTTTTCCAAAAAAATCCAATATTTTTAGATGTATAAATATCAAAATTTTTAGATTCACAATTAGATCGTATATAAAATAAATCATTTAAATGATCTAGTTTATATTTATGTCCTATTTTTCTTTTTAAAAAAATTTTTATATTTTTTGTATTATTAAAATCAATTATTCGATATTCATTTGTTTCTGTACTATTACATTCTAGAAAAACATATTTTTTTGAAGCACTATTTTGAATATTTAACGAAAACGTATCATCTAATTCTTCATAAATTTTTATATCTTTTATTTCATTTTGTCCATATTGATAATAAAATAATTGATATGGTCTTAATGTTACTGAATGATTTCTAATGTATAGAAATACATTGTTATTCATCCAAATAATATTAGAAGAAACATTTTTAATAATTCTATTATTCCATTTTTTATTACTTAAATTTTTAAAAGAAATTTCATACTGACATCTTCCTTTAAAATCTTCTGCGATAGCTAAAGTTTTATTATCTTCAGAAATTGCAATATTAGATAAATAATAAAATTTTTTTCCTTTAGCTCTTTGATTACCATTAACTAAAATATTCCAATTCTCTTTATTTTTACTAATTAATTTACGTTGGAAAATTGGATATTCATTATTATTGTTATAAATAACACGATATAAATAACCATTATATCTATATGGTACTGTTTTTTTACTTTTATGAATACGATTAATTAATTCTTTAAAAATATTTTTTTTTAATAAATTACCACTTTTTAAAACTTTTTCTGTATAAAGATTTTCTTTATTTAAATGATCTAGAACTTCATATTTTTTTCTACTTTCATCACGAAGCCAAAAATAATTATCAATTCTAATATCATTATTTAATACAAATTTTTTTGGTTTTTTTTTTGCTATAGGAAACACTGTTTTTACTCCAAAAAATTTAAAGATATCAATAAAATATCTGTATTTAATAAAACACTTATATATGGAATTATATTAATATATACAATGAATATAAAAAATAAAATAATTAAAAAAATTATTTTTTTAACTTAACAAGATGTGCAATATAAGGTAAATGACGATATTGTTGTGAATAATCAATACCGTAACCTACGACAAATTCATTTTTAATAGAATAGCCAATCCAATTAATAGGAACATCAACTTCTCTTCTTGATGGTTTATCTAATAAAGTACAAATAGTAATAGATTTCGGAAGTCTTAATTCTAAAATATCACGAACTTTCTTTAAAGTGTTACCTGAATCTATAATATCCTCTACTAATAAAACATTCTTCCCACAAATATTTTCATCAAGATCTTTTATAATTTTTACATCTCGTGTAGAATAAGTACGATTTTCATAACTAGAAACTATCATAAAATCTACTTCATGAGGAATATTAATTTTTCTACATAAATCAGCCATAAAAATAAATGAACCTTTTAATAAACCAACTAATAATAATTCATTTGTATTATCACGATAATATTCCACAATACTACTTGCCATTTCATTAATACGATTTTTAATATTTAATTCTGTTATCATTATTTTAATAATTGGTTTCATATTTTTAATTTTTTTATATTAATATGAATAAAAAAATAGACGATATAAATATTAAATTTTTTAATAAATTATTTTTATAATAACAAATTTAATCAATGCTGATTATTAAATTTTTTATTCATTATTTAAATAACTAATATTATAGTACTAGATAAATTATGTTTTAAGATATTTAAATTTAAAAAAAATGCTATATAAATACATTTTATAAATTCTGTTTTCTTATATTAACTCTTTTTTATACAAAAAATTTAAAATTAAAATATTTATATTACGCATCATTTACTATATCAATATTTATTTTTAATAAAATATAATCATTCATAAAGTAAATAAAAAATTTTAAAAAATATTTTATATAATACTTGTATACTAAGTATAGTTTTATTTACATAATAAATAAGGCTTTTTATGAGTTATTCTCTAGAATTAATTAAAGTCACTAAAACATATCCAGGAAATATTAAAGCTTTAAAAGGCATAAATCTATCAGTAAAAATAGGTGATTTTTATGCTTTATTAGGACCAAATGGAGCAGGAAAATCTACTACAATCAGCATTGTTACTTCACTAGTAAATAAAACAAGTGGAATTGTAAAAATATTTGGATACAATTTAGATAAAAATATTGTTCAAGTAAAACGTCAATTAGGATTAGTTCCACAAGAATTTAATTTTAACCCGTTCGAAACTGTTTTACAAATTGTTTTAAATCAAGCAGGTTATTATGGAGTACCACGTAAATTGGCAAAATTAAGAGCAGAAATGTATCTTTCACAACTTTCTCTATGGAATAAAAGAAATGAATGTGCACGAGATCTATCTGGAGGAATGAAACGTCGTCTTATGCTTGCAAGAGCACTAATGCATCAACCAAAACTACTGATATTAGATGAACCTACTGCAGGAGTAGATATAGAATTACGTAGATCAATGTGGAATTTTTTAAAAAAATTAAATCAAAATGGTACTACGATTATCTTAACCACACATTACCTTGAAGAAGCAGAAACATTATGTCGAAATATTGGTATCATACATAATGGAAAGTTAATAAAAAATACAAGTATGAAAACTTTATTGAATCAATCTAATTTAAAAACTTTTATTTTTGATTTAAAACCAAATAGTCCTCAACCAAAAATTAAAGGGTACAAAATAAAAATTATTGATCATTTAACATTAGAAGTTAATTTATCAAAAAATCAAAACCTAAATGATTTATTTTTTCAATTATCCAAACAAAAAATTTATATAATTAATATGAGAAACAAAATTAATCGATTAGAAGAATTTTTTTTAAACTTATTAACAAACAATAAAAAATAATTTTTTTATAAGCAGAGATAAACTATGATAAAAATATATTGGACAGCAATGAAAACTATTTGGATAAAAGAAATAATGAGATTCATTAGAATATGGATACAAACGCTATTTCCTCCAATAATGACCATTTCACTATATTTTATTATTTTTGGAAATTTAATTGGAACAAAAATAGGTGATATGGAAGGAGTAAATTATATTGAATTTATTGTTCCTGGATTAATTATGATGTCAGTAATAACTAATTCTTATGCAAATGTTTGTTCTTCTTTCTTTGGAGCAAAATTTCAAAAAAGTATTGAAGAACTGCTAATAGCACCAGTTCCCAATCATGTTATAATTATAGGTTTTGTTGGTGGTGGTGTAGCTAGAGGAATTCTAGTAGGTATTTTAGTTACTATGATTTCTATTTTTTTTATACCTTTAAATATTCATTCATGGTTAGCTGTAATTATTACAATATTAATGACTGCTATTTTATTTTCTTTAGCAGGATTATTAAATGCTATTTTTGCAAAAACATTTGATGATATCAGTATTATTCCAACTTTTATTTTGACTCCTTTAACTTATTTAGGTGGAGTATTTTACTCTTTAACTGTACTTCCAGATATATGGAAAACGATATCTAAATTAAATCCAATTGTATACATGATAAGTGGATTACGTTATGGTTTTCTAGGAATTAAAATTGTAAATTTTCCAATTACTGTTGTTATATTAACAACATTTATAATCATATTATATACTATGATTTGGAAATTAATGGAAATGGGGAAGGGTATTAAAAATTAATATTTTTTTAAAAAATACATTTTTAAATAATCGTCAAAACTAATTTTATTCTCTTTTTCTAATCTTTTTTGCTTTTCTATTGAATATAATTTTTTATGATAAAAATCATTATTATTAAGAATTTGATAACTCTCTTTCTTTACTTTTTGATAATAATTTTTAGCCAATTCTAATCCATATTCATCAATACCTTTTTCTAATATAGATGATAATAATTGACCTGAATATGTTAACTCTGGATTTTCTACCATATTCATTAGTTTTATACATATTTTTTCGTATTTCGTATTTAATGCCATATCTAAAAGATACGCAATTTTTAACAAATCATGAAAAAAAGATTTTGCTACTTCTCTAATTGGTATTAAAGTTTTTTTATTCAATACATAAATAACCTGACCAGGTTTTCTTCCTTTAAGGACTACATTTTTAAAATTTATTTTACAAACTTTAAATTCTTTTTTATTCATTGGAGGTGAATCTGCACAAAGACACCAAATAAGAAAAAGATCTAAAAAATTTATTTGTAATTTATCTACACCAATATGATTAAATGGATTAATATCTAATATTCTTATTTCAAGATATTCAATTCCATCTTTTGATAAAGCATCAATTAAAGATCTATGATTTTTAAGAATTCTTTTTGGTCTAATTGGAGCATAAAATTCATTTTCTATTTGTAATAAATTAGTATTAATCTGAATATATTGTCCTATTTTATTCTTAATTCCTAATTTTGAAAATTTAGCAAATGGCTTACTCATAGCATTTTTTAAATTCTTAATATAATTTTTTAAATTATTATATGAAATAGTTAATTTATCTTGAATATCATTTGTATAACCCAAACTACTCATTCTTAATGAAGTTGCATATGGTAAATAATAAGTATTTTTAACTCCTTTTTTTAAAAAAAACCTTTTTTCTTTGCCTTGCAGAAAAGAACCGGAAATAGCAGGAGATGTACCAAATAAATAAGGAATTAACCAATTAAAACGATAATAATTACGAATTAAATTAAAATAACCATCTGAGATACTGAGATTTCTTTTATTTTGAAAATTATTTTTTTTCCATTCATTCCAAAATATAGATGGAAAAGAGAAATTATAGTGTACTCCAGAAATTATCTGCATTAAAGATCCATATCTATGTTTTAATCCTTCTCTGTATAATGTCTTAAAACGACCAATGTTAGAATCTCCATATTTTGCAATTATAATATTATTTGGATTATCTATAAAACAAGGCATACTTAATGGCCATATCAATTCACCATTTAAATTTAAAATACTATACCGATATAAATCTTGTAAAAATGTTAAAATATATTTAACATCAGTATGTGTTGGAGTAATAAATTCTAATAAAGATTCAGAAAAATCTGTAGTAATCCAAGGATGAGTTAATGCTTTTCCAAATACTTTTGGATGCAAAGTATTTGCTAATTTTCCTGATTGAGTAATCCTTAAACCCTCACGTTCAACTCCTCTTTTAATATAACGAAGAGAGCATAAAATATTAGGATTTTCTCTCAACCATATTAGTGATTTTGAAATATCTGGAATCAAAAAAAATCTCCAAGTAATGTTTAATTAAAAAAGTGAAATATTTTCTAATATTTTTTTAAAATTAAAAAACTAATCATACAAAATAACAAATTTGGTATTAATAAAATTAACCAAATAGAAAAATAATTATACAAAAAATTAACACTACTAACCAATTCATTTAATATATAAAAAATAAAGCCTAAAAATATAGAAAGTAAAACTCTAATACTATTTAAAATATTTCGAAATGGACCTAAAATTAATGAAATCGACATAAATAACATTGTAATTATTGATAAAGGAAAAAAAATTTTTTTCCATAAATTAATTTCATAAATGAATAGTTTTTTTTTATTAAATTTAAAATATCGCATACAATCATATAACTCTTTAATAGATAAAGAATGTGGATTAAGAAATAATAATTTGATTTTTTTTGGGGACAGAATCGTTTTCCAAAATATATATTTATGTTTTAATCGAACAATTTTTTTATAATTATGTAATTGTAATTCATCAATATTAAATAATTTCCAACTCACTTCTCTATAATTATAAATTCCATAAATAGAATGAATTATTTTTTTAATTTTAAATTTTTTATCCAATATATAAATAGAAATATCTTTAGCTTCATTTTGATTAATAATTTTTTTAAAAAAAATAAAATAATTTTCGTTTTTCAACCATATATTTTCTTGATTAAAAAAAAAAGAATGTTTAAATATTTTTTCGCTTTTATAACTTCTCAAAATTTTTTCTAAATCAGGTACAATAAATTCAGAAATTATAATCATAAAAAATGTTAATATAATAGCTACTTTAATAATTGAAAAAATAATTTTAATTTTAGAAAAACCAATAGATTCAAAAACAATTAATTCATTATGATTTGATAAATCACTAATAGCTAATATTCCTCCTAATAAAGTAAATATAGGAAATAACGTAACTATATCTTTAGGAATATTTAATAATACGAAATATAATACATCAACAATCGTATAATTTTCTCCATTAATTTTTTTAATTTGTTCAAAAAATTTAATTATAGATGATAAAGAAATTATCACAAAAAAAGATTGAAACATAAAATACAAAAAATGAAACCCTATATATCGTTCTATTACTTTAAACATTAATAAAATATCCTATTTAACATATACATGAATATTATGTAAAAATTTAACAATTCATCATTATTGAAATAAAGAAAAATATAAAACTTATAATCCACATTATAAATATAATATTAATTCCATATTGATTAAAATGAATATGTAAAAGATTTTCTAAAATAAAAAATATTAAAAAAAGTAAAACAGGAATAATTGTTTTTAAAATTTTTTCTTTTCTGAAATGTGTTTCAGATAATGGAACCGTCATTATACCTATAATGAACAATGAAAAAACTAATATCAAACGCCAATGAAATTCTATTTTTGATTCAATATCATTATTTTTCCAAAGCTCTATAAATTTTTTTTCTTCTATTTGAGAAATAAAATTATTTTTTTTTTGGTGAAGAAAAAAAATATATTCATTTAAATGAGTTATGTTTATTGGATTATGAAATCTTGATTTTTCATAACGTGTTACATTTTTTAAAATAATTTTTTTTTTATCTTTACAAAAAAAACCAAAATTTGATATAATTATGGATTCGGATATTTTATTTATTTCTTTTTTTTGTATAATAAATAAATTATTTAATTGTTCTCCATTAATATCTTCAATAAAAAAAATAATTTTTTTATCTTTTGTTTCTTGAAATCTATTTTCAAATGAATTAATAATAGAACTATTAAAATTTTCTTCATTTAATATTTTTTTTTGAAATGATATAGATGAAGGTAAAATATACATAACATTAATCATCATTAAAATTGCACTAAAAAAAGATAAAACCAAAGATGTAAAAATAAGAATTTTTTTATTCATGCCACAAGAATACATAACAATAATTTCAGAATTTGTATACAATTTCCCATAAGAAATTAAAATTCCTAATAAAAGACTTAATGGCAAAATAATTTGAATGATATGCGGAATAAACAATCCTAATAAAATTATTATTAAATTACTGGAAATATTTTTATAATTTGTTGAAGTTAATATATAAATTATTTTTTGAATTAAAAAAATAATTTTTAAAACAAAAAAAACAGAAATTTGTTTTTTAAAAGATTCTTTTAATAAATATTGAAAAAAAATCATGTAATTATATCCTAATTGTACTTAATATAAAATTAATTAATATCTATTTAGATTATCAGATCTAGATTCTGTTATTTAAATAACAATAAAAAAATATTATAAAAAAATAATAAAAGAGAAAAAAAATGTTTGAATTTAAAACAAATAATAATTTATTTTTAAAAAAAAATGATTATTGCATAATCATTCCTATTTTTAATGAATGTAAATTACATCAATTAACAAAAAAAATTAATGACATAACAAATAACTATATTTTAAAAATATTAAAAAAAGGAGATTTAAATAAAAAAAATGGTAATACATTATTACTTTATAATGTGCCAAATATAAATGCAGATAGAATATTGTTAGTTTTATGTGGACAAGAAAATAAAATTAATGAAAAAAAATATGAGAATATCATAAAAAAAATTATTAACAAGTTAATTAAAATTAATGAAAAAAAATTTATTTTTTTATTACATTATTTACATGTTTTAAATAAAAATAATTATTGGAAAATTAGAAAAACAATAGAAATTATTCTAGATGAAACATATAGTTTTGATCTTTTAAAAAGTAAAAAAAAAACAGAAATTAAAAAAGAAATAATATTTTATTTATCTCAATCTGATGAATATTTAACTACACAAAATGCAATTAAAGATGCTTTGGCTATTCAAGAATCAATTAATAGTGTTAAAAACCTTGCAAATATGCCACCAAATATTTGTAATTCATCTTATTTTTTTATGAAATCAGATCAATTAAAAAAAAAATACTCCACTATTAAATTAGAAATTATAGACGAAAATATGATGAAAAAATTAGGTATGAATGCATATCTAGCAGTGGGTTCTGGATCAAAAAATAAATCTTTAATGATTATAATGAAATATAATGAAAAAAAATATGAAGAAAAAAAACCAATTATTCTTATTGGAAAGGGATTAACATTTGATTCTGGAGGTATTTCAATTAAACCATCTAATCATATGAATGAAATGAAATATGATATGTCTGGCGCTGCTGTCGTGTATGGTATTATGAAATTTCTTGCAATATTAAAATTGCCAATTTATGTTATTGGTGTTTTAGCATTATGTGAAAATATGTTAAGTAGTGCAGCGTATAGACCAGGAGATATTATTAAAACGATGTCTAAAAAAACAGTTGAAGTACTGAATACTGACGCAGAAGGAAGATTAGTACTATGTGATGTATTAACTTATGTTTCTAAATATAACCCAGAAATTGTAATCGATATAGCTACACTAACAGGAGCATGTGTAATAGCATTAGGCACTTATTATAATGGATTGATATCTAATAATAACCAATTAGCAAAAGAAATTATAAATGCAGGAAAAGAAAGTAATGATAAAGCTTGGCAATTACCTTTAGATGAAGATTTTAATTTGCAATTACAATCAAACCATGCAGATATATCAAATGTAGGAGGAGTTCCTGGAGGAACAATTACTGCCGGTTGTTTTTTACATTTTTTTGCAAAAAAATATTGTTGGGCTCATCTAGATATTGCCGGCACAGCATGGAAAACAGGAAATAATAAGAATTCAACTGGAAGACCAATGAAATTGTTAGCTCAATTTCTTATGAATCGTGTTAAAAACAATAAATAAAAAACAAAAAAAATTTAAAAAATCAATGAATAAAACAAAAAAAAATAAAATTTATAAAAAAACATCATATTCTTCTTTGAAAAAATTCGAACAAAACATATATAAAAAATGGGAACTAAATGGATTTTTTAAACCTACTAAAAATAAAAAAGAAAATTTTTGTATTGTTATACCACCTCCTAATATAACTGGTTCTTTACATTTGGGACATGCCTTTCAACAAACAATTATGGATATTTTAATTCGTTATAATCGTATGCAAGGAAAAAATACACTTTGGCAATCTGGAATCGATCATGCTGGAATAGCTGCTCAAATCTTATTAGAGAATAAAATTCTCATAAAAGAAAAAAAAAATAGGTATAATTTAGAAAAAAAAGAATTTAAAAAAAAGATGCTTCAATGGAAGCAAAATATACAAAAAAAAATTTTTATGCAAATGAAACGATTAGGAAATTCTATAGATTGGACCAAAAAACGTTTCACTATGGATAAAGATTTTCAAAAATCAGTTAAAAAAGCATTTATTAGTTTGTATGAAGATAAACTTATTTATCGTGGAAAAAAATTAGTTAATTGGGATCCTAAATTACGTACTGCAATTTCAGATTTAGAAATTGAGAATAAAAAAACTCAAGGATTTGTTTGGCATATTCAATATCAAATTCTAAATCAAAATAATTTAAATTATATTTCTATAGCTACAACAAGACCAGAAACTATATTGGGTGATACAGCACTAGCTGTAAATCCTAATGATATTAGGTATCAAAAATTAATAGGAAAAACAGCATTAGTTCCATTAATTAATCGGATTATTCCTATTATTTCTGATAAATCTGTAGATATTAATCAAGGAACAGGATGTATGAAAATTACTCCAGCACATGATTTTACAGATTATGAAATTGCTAAACGTCATAAATTACCCATGATTAATATCCTTGATTCAAAAGGAAATATTCTTAAAAAATTAGAAATATTTGATAGTAATGGTAATAAAAGCAAAATTTTTTCATCTAATATACCATTAATATATCAAAAAATAAATCGTTTTTCTGCACGTAAAATCATTATTGAAAAATTAAAAGAAAAAAAATTGTTAACTAAAATTGAAAAAGATTGCATTATACTTCCATATAGTGATCGAGGAGGAGTTGTTGTTGAACCAATGCTGACTGATCAATGGTATTTAAAAGTATCTCAATTAAAAGAAAAAGCTATTGATATTGTAAAAAATGGGTCGATTAAATTTATTCCTAAAGAATATGAAAACATTTATTTTTCTTGGATGAACATTATCCAAGATTGGTGTATTTCTAGACAAATATGGTGGGGTCATCCAATACCTGCATGGTATGATAAAAATGGAAATATTTATGTTGGAAATAATTTAAGTGAAATAAGAAAAAAATATAAATTACATAAAAATATTTTATTAAAACAAGATCCTGATGTATTAGATACTTGGTTTTCATCAAGTTTATGGACTTTTTCGGTATTAGGTTGGCCAAAAAATACTTCTGAACTTAAACAATTTCATCCAACAAATGTTTTAGTTAGTGGATTTGATATCATTTTTTTTTGGATATCACGTATGATAATGTTAACACTTTATTTCATTAAAGATAAACACGGAAAATCACAAATTCCATTTAAACATGTTTATATTACAGCTTTAGTACGTGATGAAAATAAACAAAAAATGTCTAAATTTAAAGGAAATGTTATTGATCCTATTGATATGATTGATGGAATATCTTTAAAAAAATTATTAAAAAAAAGAACAAATGATATAATCAAACAAACAATAAAAGACAAAATTATTAAAAATACAAAAAAAACATATCCTAATGGAATACCTGGATATGGAACAGATGCACTAAGATTTACACTAGCTTCTCTTTCATCTGCTAATAGAAATGTTTTTTGGAACATGAATAAACTTGTTGGATACAGAAATTTTTGTAATAAGTTATGGAATGCTAGTCAATATATTTTAAATAATGTTGATATTAAAATAAATGATCAAAAAACAAAAATTGTATTTTCTGACATAGATTTATGGGTCGTTTCAAAATTAAACAACACGATTAAAACTTATCGTCATGCCTTAGATAATTACAGATTTGATATAGCAACAAATATTTTGTATCATTTTATTTGGAATGAATTTTGTGATTGGTATTTAGAATTGTCTAAAATAGTTTTTAAACAAGAAAAAGAAAAAAATAAAATAGCAACTCAAAAAATATTAATTGAAACACTAGAAAAATTACTTAGATTAGCACATCCTATTATTCCATTTATTACAGAAATAATTTGGCAAAAAATAAAAAAAATATTGAAATTTAAAGAAAATACAATCATGATAACAAAATTTCCAAAATATAATTCTATTTATATCAATAAAAAAGCAGAATATTCTGTAAAATGGATAAAAAAGATAATAGTGAGTATACGAAATATTAGAAAAAAAATGAAAATATCATTTAATAAACCATTAAAAATATTTTTAAAAATAAAAAATAAAAAAATAAAACAAATATTAGTAGATAATATTATTTATATTAAATTTATGGGAAATTTAATAAATATAAAATTTTTAAAATATTCTGATTTTAATCATGATATTCATTATATCACATTTATTGATGATGAAATAAAAATCATTATTCCAAAAATAGATTTAATAAATAAAAATGAAGCATTAAATCTTATTAATAAAAAAATAAATAAAATAAAAAATTATATTAATTTAATACAAAATAAACTAAAAAATAACAACTTTTTAAAAAAAGCACCTTCAAATATTATTCAAAAAACACATGATCTTTTAGAAAAAAATTTAAAATCTTATACAAAACTGAAAAAAGAAAAAAAAATATTAAAAACACTTAAAAATTAATAATGTTATACAAAAAATTTTTTTATATAAATTTTAGTAATAACTTGTTAGAATAAATGCGCTCGTAGCTCATATGGATAGAGCACTGTTCTCCGAAGACAGAGGAATCAGGTTCAAATCCTGTCGAGCGCAGTTTTTATAAAAATAAAATTTGTCATATATAATAAATAATATATAATTAAAATTTAATCAAATTAAAATAATGGTGACTATAGCTCAGATGGTAGAGTCCCGGATTGTGATTCCGGTTGTCATGGGTTCGAATCCCATTAGTCACCCATTATTTTTAATATTATTAATTAATTAATTATATTTCGGCGAGTAGCGCAGTTTGGTAGCGCAACTGGTTTGGGACCAGTGGGTCGGAGGTTCAAATCCTCTCTCGCCGAAAAAATTTTTTTCTTTTAATAAAATTTATGTCCTTTATAAATATAAAACATACAATTTTCACTTGAATGTTTTTAAAAATCATTCAAGTGAAAATTGTATGTTTTATATTTAATGATCATTAAAAAATATATTATTTATACAATATAATTTGGCCCTTGCTGGATTCGAACCAGCGACCAAACGATTATGAGTCGTACGCTCTAACCACTGAGCTAAAGGGCCTAACAAATACTAGATTTTATCATATATATAAATATCAATAAATACAATTAAACTAAAAAAATATTTAATTAATTTTTTTTAAAAATTTTTATTAATTTATTTTCATCTAAAATTTTAACGTTTAATAATTTAGCTTGATTAAATTTAGAACCAACCTTTTCTCCAATAATCAAATAATGTATCTTCTTAGAAACAAAATTATAAATCCTTGCACCTAAAGAAATAAATCTTCTTTCCAATTCTTTCCGTTTAAAATTTACTAATCTTCCAGTAAATACAATATTTTTATTATTAAAAATATTTTTGTAATAAAAATCTTCTTTTTTTTCTTGAACAGACAAAATTTTTAATTTTTTCGAAAGTTTTTTAATAAAAAAAATATTTTTTTCTTGACTTAAAAAGTCAAGAATATTTTTTGCAATATTCATTCCAATACCGTCAATTTGATTTAAAGAATTGAAATCAGATTTCAAAAAAAAATCTAATTTTTTATAACGAATAGCTAAATTTTTAGAATTTATTTTTCCTACATCTCTAATTCCTAAAGCATATATAAAATTAGATAAAAAAACTTTTCTACTATTTTTAATAGAATAAAGTAATTTTAAAGCAGATTTTTCTTGAAAATTATTTAACTTCATTAACATATCTTTATTTAAAGAATAAAAATCTAAAACAGTTTTCAGATATTTGTTATCAACTAACTGATTAATAATATTTATTCCAATACCCTGAATATTCATTGCATCATAAGATACGAAATGAATTAAAAATTTTTTAAGCTGATAAATACATGAAAATCCTGACAAACAACGAATATTAACTTCATCTTTATATCGTACAAGTTTAGATTGACAACCAGGACATTGAATTGGAAAAATAACTTTTTTGCTGTTTTTTAAACGTTTTTTAATAATAACGTTAATAATTTTGGGAATAACATCACCAGATCTTCGAACAACTACAGTATCTCCTATATGTAAATTTAAACGTTTTATTTCATTAATATTATATAAATTTGCGTTTTTAATTTTTACCCCAGAAATCATTACAGGTTTTAATTTAGCAACTGGAGTAATCACACCAGTTCTTCCAACCTGAAAATCAATATTTTTTAATGTTGTTAACTTTTCTTGTGCAGGAAATTTATATGCTATAGCCCAATTTGGAGCATAATTATTACTTCCAAGTTTGTTTTGAATTTTTATTGAATTAATTTTAATCACAATGCCGTCAATATCAAATTTAAGATTTGAACGCTGATCTTGCATTTTTTGATAATAATCAAAAATATCTTTATCAGAATTAACAAGTTTTGTTTGCTTATTAATAATAAAACCCCATTCTTTCATCTTAACTAAGCAATCATAATAAGAACAAGGCAAATTAAACGTCTTTGAGAAACCACCAATACCATGAGGGAAAAAATTTAATTTTCTTTTAGCTGTAATTAATGGATTTAATTGACGTAATGATCCAGAAGCTGCATTCCTAGGATTACTAAATATTTTTCCTTTATTTTTTCTTATTATATTTTTATTGAGACTTTCAAAATCTTTATGCATCATAAAGATTTCTCCACGAATCTCAATATATTCAGGTATATGATTGCCTAATAATTTTAAAGGAATATTTGAAATATAATGTACATTTTCTGTAACATCTTCACCTATAATCCCATTTCCTCTAGTAGAAGCACGAATTAACTTTCCAAATTTATAAAGTAAATTAATTGCTAATCCATCTATTTTTAGTTCACAACAATAAATAATATTTTCAATACAACCTAACTTTTTTTTTATTTTACTTTGAAATAAATAATAATCTTTTTTACTAAAAATATTTTCTAATGATAACATTGGGTTTTGATGCTTTACTTTTTTTAATAAACCTGAAGGAATATAACCAACATTATTTATTGGAGTATTATCAGTAAAAAATTCTGGATATTGATCCTTAATATTTTTTAATTTTTTTAACATACGATCATATTCTATATCAGGTAAAATAGGCTCATTTAACTCATGATAAAGATATTGATGATATCTAATTTCATTTATAATCCAATGAATATATTTTTTAATATTATTCATATCTTTCAAAACTTTTAATTTAAGGATAAATTTTAAAATATAAGTATTATATAATATATAACATATATTATATTTTAATTTTTAACAGAATTTAAGATATTTAATGAGAACCATTTAATGATAGATAATAAAGGTTATCGATACAATGTAGGCATTATTATTTGCAATAAAAAAACACAAGTACTATGGGCACGTCGATTTGGAAAAAATGCATGGCAATTTCCACAAGGAGGTATTCAATATTTAGAATCGCCTATAGAAGCTATGTATCGAGAATTATTTGAAGAAATTGGATTATCTAAGCAAGATGTAAAAATATTGACACATACAAAAAAATGGACAAAATATAAAATACCAAAAAAATTAATAAGAAAAGATAGTAACCCAACTTGTATTGGACAAAAACAAAAATGGTTTTTATTAAAATTAATTACTCATGAATATAATATTAATATTCTTAGAAGTAAAAATCCTGAATTTGATCATTGGAAATGGGTAAACTATTGGTATCCATTAAAAAAAGTAATTTCTTTTAAAAGAAATGTTTATAAACATGTTATGAAACAATTTGAACCCATTGTAATGTCTCTAAATTTAAAATAATTTAATATATTTTAAAATTAAACTTAAAGATATATTTTTAATTATACTTTTTTATAAATGAAAGATTATATAAATTTTCCAAATATTAATCCTATATTAATATCTTTTAACTTTTTTTCTATCCATTGGTATGGATTAATGTATTTTTTTGGATTTATTTTTGCTTTATGGTATAGCAATAAAACAAATTACAAAAAACAATGGGGCAAAGAAAAAATAAATGACTTTTTATTTAATACATTTTTTAGTCTTGTTATTGGTGGAAGAATAGGATATATATTATTTTATAATCTTAATTTTTTTATACACAATCCTATACATATTTTTAAAATATGGGAAGGAGGAATGTCTTTTCATGGAGGACTTATTGGTGTTATTATTAACACAGTATTATTCTCTAAAAAAAATAATTTCAATTTTTTTAAAATAAGTGATTTTTTAGCACAATTAACACCATTTGGATTAATATTAGGACGAATAGGAAATTTTATTAATGGAGAATTATGGGGAAAAATTACACTAAATCAAAAATTTGGCATGATTTTTCCGCAATCAAAATATTTAGATTTCATAATCATACAAAACAACCCTAAATTATTACCTATATTTGAAAAATATGGATCTTTACCACGTCATCCTTCTCAATTGTATGAAATGTTTTTTGAAGGATTTGTTTTATTTATTATATTAAATTTTTTAATACCTAAAAAGGTACTAATTGGAACAAAGTCAAGTTTATTTTTAATTGGATATGGATTTTTTAGATTCTTAATTGAATTTTTTCGTGAACCAGATTTTCAATTAGGACTATTTTTAGGTTTAAGTATGGGACAAATATTGTCTATACCAATGATAATTAGTGGATTATTTATTTATATTAAATTAAAATTTAGATAAAAAATATTTTTTTATTTATTTAAAATTTACTAATCTATGAAACAATATTTAAAATTATGTAAAAGAATTATAAATAATGGAGAATGGATTCTCAATAAAAGAACAGGAATGAAATGTTTAACAGTCATTAATGTAGATTTTGAATATGATGTAGAGAACAATTATTTCCCAATTATAACAACACGGAAAATACATTATAAATCTGCCATTTCAGAACTATTGGGATATTTAAGAGGATATTCTAATGCTTCACAATTTAGAAAAATTGGATGTAATACATGGAATGCCAATGCAAATAAAAATATATTATGGCTAAATAATCCAAATAGAAATGGAAAAGATGATATGGGCAGAGTTTATGGAGTACAAGGAAGATCTTGGATACGTCCTGATGGAACTTCTCTTGATCAATTAAAAAAAATTATAAAGAACTTATCTCATGGAATTGACGATAGAGCAGAAATATTAACTTTTTACAACCCAGGAGAATTAGAATTAGGTTGTCTTAAACCTTGTATGCATACACATACTTTTTCTTTAATGAATCGTAAATTATACTTAACTTCTTATCAAAGAAGTTGTGATGTTCCTATAGGGTTAAATTTTAATCAAATTCAATGTTTTATTTTACTTAAATTAATGGCAAAAATTACTAAAAATAAACCAGGAAAAGTATATCACAAAATTATCAATGCACATATTTATGAAAATCAATTAAAGATTATGCGTGATATTCAATTAAAAAGAACACCTTATCCTTTACCAAAATGTCATATTAATCCAAAAATTAAAAAATTAAAAGATATAGAAACATGGGTTACTAATAAAGATTTTAAAATTATCAATTATCAATACCATTCACCAATTTATTATCCATTTACTGTATAAATGTGTTTTGTTTATTATGATCAAAATATACGAATCTAATGATTTAAATATTCTAAAAAAAAATTTTTTGGAATTCTTAAAAAACAATCCTCTAAATAATATATGGGAAACAGAAATAATTTTATCACAATATTCAACTACTAATTGTTGGTTAGAAAAAGAAATTACAGAATGTTTAGAAATAAATTTTAATATAAATTTTTTTTTAATAAAAGTGTTTATAAAAAAAATTATTTTAAAATTATTTAAGTATAAAAAACATTATCTTTATTTTAATTCCATATCTATGCAATGGAAATTAATGGATATTATATTAAACAATATCCATAATCCTGTACTAAAAGATATTAAAAACTATTTAAATCGTGATTACAATCAAGAAAATTTATTTTTTTTATCCAAAAAAATTGTAAATTTATTTAACAAATATTTAATTTATCGTCCAGAATGGATAGTTCTTTGGGAAAAAGGTAAAGATATTAACATATTAAATAATACTCAAATATGGCAAAAATATTTATGGAATAAATTATATAATAATAAAAAAAAAAGTATTGAAAAAAATGTTTATATAAGATTTTTAAATTATTTACAAAATAATAAATTTTTAAAAATTCAATTACCAAAACGTATTTTTATTTGGAATCCAATAAAATTAGCACCTATTTATTATCAAATAATCAATGCACTGAATCAACATATCAAAATTTATATTTTTTTTTATAAACCAATATATCAATTTATTGATATGAAAAATATCAAATACAATTATAACAATAATTTTTTTCTAAATCCATTAATAAAATCTTGTATTGAAAACTATCGTCAAACTGAATATTTTTTTTCAAAATTTAAAAAAAAAATAAATATTCGATTCAATATTGAAATAGATAAAAAAAATTTACTAAAAAATATTCAATATGATTTTTTATATTTAAAAAATAAATATAAAAATAATATAAATTTAAAAAAAAGAAAAATTAATTCAAACGATCAATCTATAACTTTTCATTCATGTTCTTCTAAAAAAATAGAAATAGAAGTTTTGTATAATTATATTTTAAATATATTAAATAATAATATCAATGTGGAACCAAAAGATATAATTGTTGTATTACCTAATATTAATACATATATACCATATATTAATTCTATATTTAATAATCCTAATAATTTAAATCAAAAAATATTATTTTCTATTTTTGATGAAATAGATAAAAAAACATATGCTATTTTTCAAACTTTTTTATTAATTTTAAAATTACCTGAATCTAGATGTACTAATGAAGAAATTATTAATTTTTTGGAAATTTCATATATAGGAAATAAATTTTCCATATATGAAAAAGATATTTCTTTATTAAAAGAAATTGTTAAATATTCTGGAATAAGATATGGATTAGATCAAAAACATATTAAAGAATTAAAACTCCCAAAAACTGAAAAAAACACATGGCAATTTGGTTTAAATAGAATATTACTTGGATTAACAATTGATCAAAATATAGGACAATGGAAAAATATCATTCCTTATAATAATAATCATCAAAAAACTAAAGAACTAGTAGGTAATTTACATAAATTTATTGAAAAAATAAAACAATGGAAATTTGAATTAAAAAAAAATAGAAATTTTCTAAAATGGCTACCAATTTGTAAAAAAATATTAAAAACATTTTTTGTTTGCAATCAAGATACTCAAAAATCCTTAATATATATAAGAAAAAAATGGAACAAAATTATAAATAATGGAATTCAAATAAATTATTCAAATAAAATATCAGTATCCACTATTTTTTACAGTTTAAATGAAATAATTAATCAAAAAATCAATAAAAGTAATATTTTTATGAAAAATAATATTGTTTTTTGCGATTTTAGTCAAATACATTCTATATCTTTTAAAATAATATGTATTTTAGGAATGAATTATCCGTATTATCCTCAAGTAAAAATACCTTGTCATTTGAATTTAATCAATCAAAAACCTAAAATAAGTGATCATAATCAATATGATAATGAATGCAATCTATTTTTAAATCTTTTAAGTATCGCATCAAAAGAAATATATCTTAGCTATATCTCTTATTCTAAAAATAAGAAAAAAAAATATCCATCTGTTTTATTTGAATCATTACTCAATTATATTATCGATAATTTTTTCTTAGAAAGAGATATTAAATTAGATGATCAAGTACAAAAAAAAAGAATAAAAAAGTTCCTATTTAATAAACATAGTCAATTACCTTTTGATAAAAATGTTTCTTTATCAAACACTATGTATCAAAATTACTTTAAAACATCGATACCTATTATAAAGAAAAAAAAAAACTACCAAACAAACATCAAAAAAATTGAAAAAATTTCACTTAAAAAAATAATCAAATTTTATCAACATCCAATAAAAACATATTTTCAAGAAAGTTTAAAAATTAATTTTGATATTCCAAATATTCAATTAGATAATGAAGAACCTTTTTTTTTAAATAATTTAGAAAAATATCATTTTAATAAAAAGTTATTAGAATATTTATTAAATGGAAAACCAATAAAAAAAATATTTAGTGAATTTCAAAAAATAGGTTTTTCCCCATTAAAAAACTTTGGAAAAATATACTTAGAAAAAGAAATACATAATATTATGTTATTAATAGAAAAAATTAAAAAAAAAACACTAAATAATAAAGAAAAAGTATTTAAAATCAAATCAAATTCTATGAAAATTTTTGGAAAAATAAAAAATATATACCAAAATGGTATTATTCATTATCGTACTTCAAATTTAACAATTAATGATGGAATATTACTATGGATCGAACATTTAATTTATTGTTCTTTTATTAAACCAAAAAAAAGTTATTTTTTTGGTATAAATAATACAGAATGGTGTTTTTATCCAATATACCAACATCAGGCAATAGAATATTTAAAAGAATTAATTTATACCTACAAAATAGGTATGCAAAATCCATTTATTTTTTTAAAACAAAGTGGATGGAGCTGGTTAAAATCTTTTTATAAAAAAAAAGATCAATCTTTTGATTTTCAATCAAAAGATTTACTAGAAAAAGCAAATATAAAATTAATGACAAAATTAGAAGGAAACAAATATCAACAAGGAGAAATCAATGATATTTATATACAACGATTATACCAAAATATAAATAACAATTTAATTCAACAAATTAAAAAAAATGCTTATACTTACTTATTTCCAATGTTTTTTTTTAAAAAAAAATAATTAACAATAAATTATCAATTTAAAATATTAACAATCAAAAAGAGGATAAAATGATCAAATTAGGAATTATTATGGATCCAATTTCAAAAATTAACATTGATAAAGATACAAGTTTTGTAATATTATTAGAAGCACAATATAGAAAATATCAAATTTTTTATATGGAAATTCAAGATATCTATTATTTAGATGGAGAAATATATGGAAATTCAAAAATTTTAATTAATCTAAAAGAAAATTTGAATTGTTGGTATGAATTTGGGAAAGAAAAAAATATTCTTTTAAAAAAGTTAGATGTTATTCTTTTCAGAAAAGATCCTCCTTTTAATACACAATATCTACATACTACTTATCTTTTACATTTAGCAGAAAAAAAAGGAAGTTTTATTATTAATAAACCTAAAAGTATAAGACATTACAATGAAAAACTATTAATTACTTATTTTCCCCAATTTATTCCATATACTTTGGTAACAAATAATATAAAAAAAATACGTGAATTTCATAAAAAATATCAAGATATTATTATTAAACCCATTCATAAAATGGGTGGAGAATCTATTTTTAGACTAAAAAAAAACGATCCAAATACTTCTGTCATTCTTGAATCAGTAACAAAAAAAGAAAAGCGTTTTTGTATGGTTCAAAACTATTTAAATGAAATTCAGGATGGTGATAAAAGAATACTAATAATTAATGGAAATCCTATATCTACTTGCTTAGCAAGAATTCCAAAAATTGGAGAAACAAGAGCAAATCTTGCAGTAGGTGGAAAAGGAGAAATTAGAAATTTGACAAAAAACGATTGGAAAATTGCAAAAACAGTAAGTCTTTTTTTAAAAGAAAAGGGATTATTTTTTGTAGGAATAGATATTATAGGAAATTATCTTACTGAAATTAATATCACTAGTCCTACTTGTTTAAAAGAAATTAATACTAAAAATAATTTTAGTAACTATTCTATAACTAAACTTTTTTTAGATGAAATTGAAAAACAAATTAAAAATAAAAAGAATGAAAAAAAATATTAATAATTGTATCATTATTGGTTTTGACTTTGGTATATTTAATATCGGAGTAGCAATTGGACAAACAATTACTAACACTGCACAACCAATAAATTTTTTAAAATCTAAAAATGGATGCCCTAATTGGGAAAAAATTCAAAAAATATTTCAAATATGGAAACCATCTATTGCAATTATAGGTTTACCTTTAAATATGGATGGTACAGAACAAAATATAAGTTATAAATCTCGTAATTTTGCAACACAAATAAAAAAAAAATATAGAATACCAATTCAACTACATGACGAACGTCTTTCAACAGTAGAAGCAAGAAAAATATTATTTCAAAAAAAAGGATATAAATCTTTAACAAAAAAAAATATTAATTCTATTTCTGCTGTAATTATTTTAGAAAGTTGGCTAATAAAAAAAAATAATTTTTAAAAATATCACACATAATAATGTGTATTATTTAACATTAATAATATTAATAATTTTTAAAAAAATTGATTTTAAAAAAATATTGGAATAAAACATGAATTTTTTAAATTTTACAATACCAACTATAATTCAAATATATATCATTATTTTAATATTAAGATTTTGGATGCAATCTATTAATTTAACTATATACAATCCATTTACAGAATTTATTATTAAAATAACAGACACATTTTTATCAAAAATTCAAAAAATTTTACCTGTAAATGATCAAAAAATTATTACTTTTATTATTGCATATATTTTAACTTTATTTAACTTACTTTTTTCAATATGGTATGCAAAATATATCAATTTAATAACATTTAATATTTTATTTATTGGTATAATTGAATTATTATATTATTTTGGAAGAATAGTTTTTTGGTTTATGTTAATACGTAGTATTTTGAACTTTATTAATTATCAATATCATTATAATTCTATTAATAATACACTATTTTACTTAACAGAATTTTTTCTTGTTCCAATTAGAAAATTTTTACCATTAATAGGAGGCATTGACTTTTCTATAGCAATTTTATTATTATTATTGGTAGCTTTAAATCATCTAAGAATCGATATTTTATTATTTATAGATCCAAATCTAACTAAAATAATTTATTCTATTCAATATTTAATTTAATGTAAAGAAATAAAAAAATAAAATTTTGATATATAAAAATTTTATTTTTTATATATATAAATATATTTTTAAAAAATATTTTTATGTAATTCTGATACAATTTTTATTGTTCTATTTGTATTTAAAATAGCAATTAAACTGATAAATTTTTCACAAATAAATTCAACAGGTTTATTTTTTAAAATTTTGTAAAAAAAATAACGAGATTTTTTGTCTTTTCCAATTAATGCTATTAGAGAAATCTTCTTTTTAAAGAAGATTTTTCCATGAAAAAATAACTTTTTCCTTAAAAAGGAAGATACTATAAATAAAGATTCTGTACTATAACATAGTTGAATTATTTTTCTTTTTTTATGTATATACGCTGCTAATGGATTAAATTTTTTTGATTTTAATAAAATTAAAATTTTTTTATTTAATTTATACAAATTATTATTTTTTTCAATAAAAATTTCAATCAATGAAACATAATTATTATTAACTATAATTTTAGCTTGATCATCTTGATTCATAACACGATTAATTTTAGTATAATCTTTTTTTGGATTTAAACTACATCGAATATATAAATTAAAATAATTAGAAAGAAAAATAGGTTCTAAACATCTAGGATGTAAAATATTATGTGATAATCTAGCTAATTCTTGAGCTTTAAATAAATTTAAATTTCTCCATAAAAGAGCATTTTTTACTAAAAATGGATCAGCACTATATATACCATTAATATCGCTCCAAATAGTTACTCGACTTACATTTTTTACTAAAGATGCAATTTGTGTAGCTGAATAGTCACTTCCATTTCTACCTAAAAGTATTGTTTTTCCTTGATTATTTCTCGCAATAAATCCAGAAACTATTAAAATTTTATTAGAAACATTTTTAATTATTTTATTTAACAATTTTTTTGACAAATCAAAATTTATTGTAGGATAGATACCATCTTTATTATCAGCACATAAAAATAATCGAGAATCTAAATAATATGAAGGAATATTTAATTCTTTTAAAAAATAAGACATTAAAATAGCAGACCAAATTTCTCCATACCCTACAACTTCATTATAGATATCATGATTAAATTTTTTAGAAATTAACAATTTATTTAAATATTTCAAATCAGTTGTAAGTTTTAATAATAAAATATTTGCAGATTTATTTGACAATAATCCATAAATTAATTCTTTTTGATAGAAAAATATTTTTTCTTGCATTGTATTTGCAAAAACTGAATTATTTTTTATTGCTTTAAACCAATTAATTAAATAATTAGTTGTATTACCGGATGCAGAAAGAACAATAAAATCATCAATTTGACTATATTCCTTTATAATATTAGCAACTCTTTTATAAGATTGTATGTTATGAATACTACTTCCACCAAATTTATGAACTTGACGAAAAGAAAATTTTTTCATTTTTTAATAGAAAAATATTATTATATTTATTTAAATAATAATATTTTTTTTATTTTTAATTTTAAAGAGATAAAATATATGAAATATATTTCATTATATATTAAAAAAACATTAAAAAAAATAAAATTAACTTTTAAAAAATGTAAATTCTTAATTATTTGTTAAATTGAATATTTTGATGAAATGATTTCTTAAAATTGTTTGCATGTTCATATTGAAAAATACTCATTCTAACTACTGTACGATATTTTCCATTAATAAAAAATTCATCAATTAAATTACCTTCAATATTAAATCCTAACTTTTTATAAATATGCAATGCCTTTGTATTATCTTTATCAACAATTAAATATATCTTATAAAGATTTAAAACAAAAAAAGCATAATCCATTGCTAATTTAGTAGCAATTTCTGCATAACCTTCTCCTTGAAATCTAGGATCTATAATTACACCAATTTCTGCTCTACGATGAATGTAATTAATTTCAACTAGTTCTACTAATCCTAATTTATTTTTTTCTTTTTCAATAATAAAACGTCTTTCTAATTGATCATGAATATGTTTATTATATAAATCACTTAATTCTACGAAAGCCTCATATGGCTCTTCAAACCAATATCTCATTATGCTAGCGTTATTATCTAATTGATGTACAAAATGCAAATCTTCCCGTTCTAAAGGACGTAATTTAATACTATTGTCACTACCTTTTATAAACATTTATTTGAATTCCTAATATTAATCATTATATTATTTTTTATAGTAAAATTTTTAAAAAAGAAAAAAATTGATTTTTCAAAAAATACTTTGTTATTTTCTATTATGATTTTTTTTTTTAAAATTAAATCGATAATTAATGGATAATAAATATATTCTATTTTCTTCACTTTATTTTTTAAACTAAATATATTATCTTTTGATAAAATTGGTATTTCATACTGAAATATAATAGGACCTGCATCAATTTTACTTGTAACAAAATGAATAGACGTTCCGTGATTCTTTTCATTATTAAATAATGCTCTCTTATATGTATTTAATCCAGGATATTTTGGCAATAATGAAGGATGAATATTAATAATCTTGCCAAAATATTTTTTTGTAATAAATGAAGATATTTTTTTCATATATCCAGCTAATATAATTAAATCTGGTTCATATAATTTTATCAAATTATATAAATATTCATTTAAATAATCATTATTATATGAAGTATTTTCTTTAAAAAAGAAAAAAGGCATTTTTTCTTTTTCTGCTATTTTAATAGCAGAAACATTAAACTTATTACTAAATACTCCAGAAATCGAAATATTTTTACTATTATTTTTTTTAAAATAATTTAAAATATATTTTAAAAGATTTCCTTGTCCTGACATTAAAATAAAAATTTTTTTCATTATAAATCATTAATATAATACTACTTTAGATTGATTAAATGAATTATGAATAACATTACCTATTTCCCAAGCCTTTTGTCCTAAAATATTTAACTCTTTCAAAATACTATTTGATTCATATTTTGGTACGATTATTATCATACCTATTCCACAATTAAATACATTATACATTTCTTGAGTTGTTATTTTCCCTTGTTTTTGTATCCATTTAAATAAAAAAGGCCACTCCCATGATGAAGTATTAATAATAATTTTATAACCATTTTTTGGAACTATACGAATAATATTTTTTAATATTCCACCTCCTGTAATATGAACAATACCGTGAATATGATATTTTTTAACTAAAAATAATACATCTTTCACATAAATTTTAGTTGGAATAAATAAATATTCTTTCAATAAACGATTATTAATCTGAAATGATTTAATATTAATTAAATTAATATCTAAAATTTTTTTAATTAATGTATATCCATTAGAATGGATACCACTTGATTTTAGTCCAATTAATACATCTCCAATTTGAATTTTTGATCCATCTATAATATCTTTTTTTTCTACTAATCCTATACCAAAACCAGCTAAATGAACATTTTTTGTTTTTTTTAAAGATGCAGTAGGAATTTCAGATGTTTCACCTCCAACTAAAGTACATTGAGATTTTTTACATCCTTGAATAATACTTTTCATAATAGTATTAGAAATTTTAATATGTAATTGATTAGCAGAATAATAATCAAAAAAAATCCATGGTTTAGCACCATATACAATAATATCATTTACAACCATAGCAACTAAATCGATTCCTATTGATTGATATAATTTATATTTTATAGATAAATTTAACTTACTGCCTACTCCATCAACTGAAGTAACTAATATTGGATTTTGATAATTTTTAGGTATTTTAATTAAAGCAGAAAAACCGCCAATTCCTAAAATTAATTCTGAACATTTTATATTCATATTTTTTAAATTTTTTTGGATATTTTTTATAATTTGACTACTTCTATAAATATCAACACCAGATTTTTTATAAGTTAATGACATATTGCATATCCGAATTAATATATTAAATTTAATATTTCTAAATATATATTATACTTTACAAAAAAATTAGTTTTTTATAAAAAAAATTAATGTAAATTTTACTGATACAAAAAAAATTAAAAAATTGATACAAAACTGAATTAAATATATAATTAATTTCATATAAATTTTAAAATATATAAAATAAATTTTTTATAAACAATAAATATACTACTATTTTTTAAAAAAATAGTAGTATATTTAATCAATAAAAAAATAATTTTTTTTATTGTTTACGGAGATAATATGGAAATCATTGAAGTAAAACATCCTTTAATTCAACATAAACTAGGTTTAATGAGAAATAAAAATATTAATACTAAACATTTTAGAGAATTAGCTTCAGAAGTTGGATGTTTATTGACATATGAAGCAACAGCTAATTTAGAAACAGAAACAATAATTATTGAAGGATGGTGTGGTCCTGTAAAAATAACAAAAATAAAAGGTAAAAAAATAACTATTGTTCCTATTCTACGTGCTGGATTAGGAATGATTAATGGTGTTTTAGAAAATATTCCAAGTGCAAAAATTAGCGTCGTTGGATGTTATCGAAATGAAAAAACATTAGAACCAATTTTCTATTTTCATAAATTAACATCAAATATTAATCAAAGAATGGCACTAGTATTAGATCCAATGTTAGCAACAGGAGGATCAATGATTGCAGTTATAAATTTATTAAAACAAGCAGGATGTAAATCAATTACCGTACTCGTATTAGTGGCAGCTCCAGAAGGATTACAAGCATTAGAAAAAAAACACCCGGATATTAAATTATATACTGCCTCTATTGATTTATCTTTAAATCATTCAGGATATATCATTCCTGGATTTGGTGACGCTGGAGATAAAATATTCGGAACAAAATAATCTTTTTTAATTTTTTCAAAAAAATAAATAAATTTAAAAAAATCTTTTATCCTACATTTAATATTTATTTTCAAAACAATTTATAATTAGATCGATCACAATATAAAAATAAAATAAAAAAATTATATCAATAATATATAAATACTTTTAATTATTTTTTTTAAAATTACTAAAAAAATATTTTATTGATTTAAAATTCAAGTATAAAAAATGTCTATATTTTTATTAAATATTCTAACTATTTATTAGATAATAGAATTTCATATTATGCAAAATAATAAAATAAAAAATGAAAAAATTAATTTTAAAAAAACTGCTAAAAAAGTACTAGATATTCAACTAAATGGATTGTCATACCTAAAAAAATACTTTAATGATGATTTTGATAAAGCTTGTAATAATATCTTTTCATGCAAAGGTAAAATAGTTGTAATGGGTATGGGTAAATCCGGACATATTGGAAACAAAATTGCAGCAACTTTAGCTAGTACTGGAACTCCAGCATTTTTCGTACATCCAGGAGAGGCAAGTCATGGAGATCTAGGAATGATTACTAGCCAAGACATAGTACTTGCAATTTCTAATTCAGGAGAATCAAAAGAAATCTTGACAATTATACCAATATTAAAACGTCAATTAATTAATTTAATATGTATGACAAAAAATCCATCTAGTAGCATGGGTAAAGCAGCTAATATACATTTATGTATTAAAGTACCATATGAATCATGTCCATTAGGACTAACTCCAACAACTAGTACAACAGCAATGTTAATCATGGGAGATGCAATAGCAGTTTCTTTATTAAAAGCAAGAGGATTTACAAAAAAAGATTTTGCATTATCACATCCAGGAGGAATATTAGGTAAAAAGTTATCGTTACATGTATCTGATCTAATAAACACTAATACTGATAGAAAAATGCCTGTAATTAAAAAAAATGCAACAATAAAAGAAGCATTAATAGAAATTGTTCAAAAAAAATTAGGAATAGTAGTCATTTGTGATAAAAAAATGAAAATAGAAGGTATATTTACTTATAAAGATATGATACATGTTTTAAATACTAATATTGATTTAAATCGTACTAAAATCAAAAAAATTATGAATATGAAAATAATTAAAATTAAACCTGATATGTTAGCAATAGATGCACTTAAAATTATGAAAACATATAAGACTAATTTTTTGTTAGTAGAAAAAAAAAATACTTTAATTGGAATTATTAACATTTGTGATTTTTTTAAACTAGGTATTCTATAAAAAATAATTTAAATTAAATTAATTTAAAAAAATATAAACTGCAATGTTATTTAAAAAAATCATATTTATTATTTTTATAATTTTCATTACTTTTTATTTATTTAAAATTTTTAATCCTTTTTTAAAAAATAAAAACAACAAAAACTATTACAATGTTAATCACATTAGTAAAAAAATGAATCATTATTATTATAATGAAAAAGGAAAATTAGATTATCAAATTATTTCTGGAAACATTGTATATAATGAAAAAAATAAAATAACTCTATGTTCTGACATAATAATATTATATTATGAAAATCAAGATTTTGCTATTTGGAAAATAAAAGCAAAAAATGCCAAAATTAAAAAAGATACCATTTTTTTATATAATAAAGTAACAGCATATAATTTAAATAAAAAAAATCTAGTCCAAAAAATATTAATGCACTGTGCAATTATTAACATTTCAAAAAAAAGCCTTTCTTCAAATGAAGAAATTATCATTATTGGAAAAAATTTTAAAATTACTGGTAAGAATATAAAAGTAAATTTTAAAAAAAATATTATAGAATATATGGAAGATACAAAATTATATTACAATTTATTTTTTTTTAAACAATAAACATGAAAAAACAATTCAGAAAAAAAAATATAGTCTATTTTATCTATTTATTCTTTATTTTGATTAATTTATTGAATTTTTCTTATTCATTAAAATTTGATAATAAATCAATCTTTATTTATGCAAAACAACAAGAATATGATTTTAAAAAAAACAAAATTTTTTTAAAAAAAAAGTTTGTATTAAAAGTGAATTTATTACTATTCAAGCTGATTATGTAACTATCATCCCTATCAATAATAATTTTAAAGAAATTATTATGAAAGCATATGGAAAACCAGTAAAATTTTTTCAAAATAAACCGAATCATATCATAAAAGGATCTAGTAACACAATAATATATAATACCAAACAACAATCTGTCATATTTGATAACAATGTCATTATAAAACAACTTGATAATTACATAATAAGTGATAGAATAATCTATTCTATATTAAAAAATAAAATACAAGCACTATCTAAAAAAAATAAATTAACAAGAACAACTTTATTTCTACCATAAGTATTAGTACAAAAAAATATTAATTATTTTAAAATTCTTAAAAATGAAATTAAAAATTGAAAAATTAAGTAAAAAATATAAAAAAAAAAATTTTTTGAAGATATTAATTTAGAAATTAATTCTAATCAAATTGTCGGATTATTAGGACCAAACGGAGCAGGAAAAACAACGATATTTTATACAATAATAGGAATATTCTTTCATAGTAACGGAAAAATACTATTAGATAATGAAGATATTAGTAGTTTTCAAATTTATAAACGTGCTCAAAAAGGTATTGGATATTTACCACAAGAATCTTCAATTTTTAGAGGATTAAGTGTATATAATAATATAATGTCAGTATTAGAAATCAATAAAAAAATAAGATTTTATAAAAAAAAGAAAAAAATAGAAGAATTACTAGAAATATTTAAAATAAAAAATATACAAAAAAACATAGGTTATACGCTTTCTGGTGGAGAACGTCGTCGAGTAGAAATAGCTCGAGCTCTTGCAGCAAGTCCAAAATTCATTCTTTTAGATGAACCTTTTGCAGGAGTTGATCCTATATCTATAGAAGATATAAAAAAAAATATAACTTTTTTAAAAAATCAAGGATTAGGAATATTGATTACCGATCATAACGTTAAAGAAACATTAAAAATATGTGAATATGCTTATATTTTAAATCAAGGTAAAATTATAGCTTCTGGATCTCCAAGTACAATTTTAAAGAATGATTATGTAAAAAAAATTTACTTAGGAAAAAATTTTTATCTATAAAAAAAAAATTGATCTTTTTTGATTAAATTAATAAATTTACTAACTAGTAAATTAATATTTACTTTTTTTAAAATGAAAAAATTTTATGAATAAAAATAAAATTTTATTAAAATCAATATTAACATTATCATGTACCAAAAACAACGTTTTATGCAAAAATAAAAAACATGCACTAGAAATTATTAGTAATATAGCTTCAAAAAAACTCAATATATCAAAAAGAATTATATTTAATTCTCTTATAAAAAGAGAAAGATTAGGGTCAACCAATATTGGTAATGGTATTGCTATTCCACATAGTATTTTATGTCAAAAAAAAAATTTTAATCCTGTTGGAATATTGCTAAATCTAAGTGAAGCAATTAATTATAATTTCGTTAATAACGATACCGTATTTTTATTATTTGCATTATTAATACCAGTAGATCAAATAAAATCACATCTATATATTTTGTCATTAATTGCAAAGGAATTAACTGATAAATATCGAATATATCGAGTACGATTTGCAAAAAATGATGAAGAACTTTATAAAATTTTTACAGAATAAAAACATTTAATCTTTTTAAAAAAAATTAATTAATAATTAAATAATTTCCAATATAATTCTAAACATTTTAAAATATATACTATACATATACTTTTTTGTTTCAAAAATATTAAAAACTTAGGATGTACATTATGAATATAAATAAAATTAAAAAAGAATTGATTGATCATTTAAAAACAAAAATGGTTTTTATTAATGGAGACGAAAAAAACTTACAAATTACCGCTATACATAAAAAATTTAATGGAATAAATCAAGTTAAACGACAACAAATTATTTATAAACCTATTTCTAAATATATTTTAGAAAATAAAATTCATTCTGTTTCTATTAAAACATATACACCAACAGAATGGAACAATATTAATTTATTACACAAAAAAAATAAAAAATAAAAGAATTTTAAAACAAATTTATTTTTTATTTTATATTTTATTAAAAATAAAAAAATGCAAAAAATTAAAATAAAAGGTCCTACTAATTTAATAGGCAACGTTTCTATATCTGGATCTAAAAATTCTGCTTTACCAATATTATTTTCTACAATTCTTACAAAAGAAACTGTTAAATTAAAAAATATTCCCAAATTGAAAGATATTGAAATAACAATTAAAATACTTAGTAAATTAGGAATAAAAATAAAAAAAAATCATTCTATTACTATTAATGCAAACTATATTAATAACTTTTCTACTCCACATAAATTAGTTAAAAAAATACGTGCATCTATTTTAGCATTGGCTCCACTACTAGCTCGTTTTGGAAAAGCACAAATATTTTTACCTGGAGGTTGTTCTATTGGATCTCGTCCAATAGATCTACACATTTGGGGATTAAAAAAATTAGGTGCAGATATTTATTTAAAAAATAATTATATTCAAGCTTTTACTAAAGGACGACTAAAAGGAAATAATATTGTTATGAAAAAACAAAGTGTAGGTGCAACTTTGACAATCATGACAGCTGCAACATTAGCACAAGGTAAAACAATAATTTATGGCGCTGCACGTGAACCAGAAATTGAAGATACTGCTAATTTTTTAAATAAATTAGGAGCAAAAATTACTGGAGCTGGAACTAATAAAATTATTGTTGAAGGTGTCTTATACCTCAAAGGAGGTAGTTATAAAATTTTACCTGATCGAATCGAAACAGGAACTTTTTTAGTAGGAGCAGCAATATCAAAAGGTAAAATTACTTGTTATAATACAAAACCTGAAATTCTAAAATCAGTATTAGATAAACTTTATGAAGCCGGAGCACAAATAAAAATTGGAAAAGATTGGATTTATTTAAATATGCATGGAAAACGACCAAAAGCTGTTAATATTGAAACAAAACCATATCCTGGATTTCCTACTGATATGCAAGCACAATTTACACTTTTAAATACTATATCTCAAGGAATAGGAAAAATAACAGAAAACATATTTGAAAACAGATTTATGCATATTCCAGAATTAATTAAAATGGGTGCAAAGATTAAAATTAATAAAAATACTATTATATGTAGTGGAGTAAGTAAACTTATTGGCACTTCCGTAATAGCAAAAGATTTACGAACATCAGCTAGTTTAATACTTGCTGGATGTATTGCAAAAGGAATTACTATTATTAAAAATTCTTATCATATAAAAAGAGGATACGAAAATATAGAAAAAAAATTGTGCAATTTAGGAGCAAATATTAAAAAAATTAGTTAAATTAGTTCATAATATTTTTTATTCTTAATTTTTTTATCATAAAAAAACATTGATATTATCTTTACTAATTAGTTAGATGATTTCCGCGAAGTAACAAATATATTTTTTGATCTCCTCGAATAATATTTAATGCTAAAGTACTTGGTTTAGTTTCAACTATTTTTCTTAATTGACCAATATTTTCTACACGTTTTCCATTAACATTAATAATAAAATCTCCTTTTAATAATCCAAGTAAAAAGGCAGGTGAATTAGGATTAACACTATCTACTGTCACACCTTTCTCTCCTTTTAATACGCCATTACTTAATGTAGCACCCATCAAAGATGTAGTCAATAATTCAGCTTTTTTTACGCTAGATAAATCACTATCTTTAAGGAAAACAGATACTTCTATAAATTTTCCTTTACGTAATAATCCAATTTTTATTTCTTTATCAATTTCACTTGTACCAATTTTTGCTTTTAATTCTGCAAAACTATTAATATTTTTTTTATTAATAGAAATTATTACATCACCAGATTGAATTCCTGCAATATCTGCAGCAGATTTTGGTATCACTTCACTAACAAAGGCACCTTTTTGTATATTAAAATCTAAAGCTTTTGCTATATCTGCATTCATTTCGGTTCCTTTGATACCCAAAAAACCTCTTTTTACAGATCCATATTTTATAATTTGATCACTTAATGACTTTGCCATATTAGAAGGAATAGCAAATCCAATTCCAATATTTCCACCACCAGGAGTTAATATAGCTGTATTAATTCCTATTAATTCACCATGAAGATTAATTAATGCACCACCTGAATTACCTCTATTAATAGAAGCATCTGTCTGAATAAAATTTTCCAATCCTTCTATATTTAACCCTCCTCTTCCTAATGCTGAAATAATACCAGATGTAGAAGTTTGTCCTAAACCAAATGGATTACCTATCGCAATAGCAAAATCACCAACACGTAACTTATCTGAATCTGCTATTTTTATAGCAGTCAAATTAAGATTTTTAAAATTAGATTCAAAATTGTTCGAATGTTTAATTTGTAATAAAGCAATATCTGTTTGAATATCCCGACCAATCAATTTTACTTCAATCTCTCTACCATCATTTAATTGTATTTGAATTTTATCAGCATTGTCTATAACATGATTATTAGTAATAATATAACCTTTTTCAGAATCTATTATAACTCCAGAACCTAAACCTTCAAATGGTCTGACACTTTGTTGTTGAGATGGAAAATTAGGACCAAAAAAAAATTTAAATTCTTCTGGCAATTGTTGATTATGAATTTTAGTACCAGAAACATGAATACTCACAACTGCAGGCAATACTTTTTCTAACATTGGTGCCAAACTTGGTAATTCTTTTTTACTATCATGATAATGAGAAGAAATACTATGAATAGAAAATGGTATGGAACCAGAATAACTAATATTAGAATATCCTAAAAAACTAATGAAAAAAAATAAATTTAAAAAAAATATACGTTTTTTAATCATAAAATTAAATTCTCTATTTTTATAATTGTTATAATATATTAATTGCAAATTATAAACTAATAACATTAACTGATAAAAGATCAATAAAAAAAATACTAATAATATAATATTTTTTAAAATTTTTTTTATGTGTAATATTACATATATTAATTTATTTTATTTTTAACTATCATTTAAATTCGCTTATTTTTACTTTTCACATTAATTATATCTGTTATACTACCTTGAAAGATTGCAGCACTCATACCTATAGATTCTGATAAAGTAGGATGAGGGTGTATAGTCAAAGCAACATCTTCTGCTTCACATCCCATTTCCATAGCTAAAACAAGTTCTCCAATTAATTCACTAGAATTATTACCAATTATAGAAGCACCAAGAATTTTTTTTGTTTTTTTATCAAAAATAATTTTTGTCATTCCCTGATGAGCAGCAGAAGCTACAGCTCTTCCAGATGCAATCCATGGAAAAATTGAAATCTCATATTCATAATCTAATTTTTGTTTTTTTATATTTTTTTCACTTAATCCAATCCATGAAATTTCTGGATTTGTATAAGAAACAAAAGGTATCACTCTTGGATCAAAATAATGTTGTAATCCTGAAATAACTTCTGCAGCAATATGTCCTTCATGAATACCTTTATGTGCTAACATAGGATGACCTACGATATCTCCAACTGCATAAATATTAGAAATATTAGTTCTCATTTGTTTATCAACTTCAATAAATCCATGTTTATCAAGCATTATACCTGCATTTTTATAATCAATTAAATGAGTATTTGGCTTTCTTCCAATAGCAACCAAAACAGCATCATAATTTTTATTAAAAGTTCTTTTATCTTCATTCTTTAATGTTACATTAATATGATTATTTGTCTCTAAAACATTTAATATTTTTGTTTTTAACATTATATTAAATTTTTTATTAATTTGTTTATTATAAAAATTTATAATATCATCATCCAATGATGGAATTAATTGATCAAAAATTTCAACTATATCAATATTTGAACCTAATGTATGATATAAAGTTGCCATTTCTAATCCTATAATTCCACCTCCAACTATTAATAATTTTTTAGGAATATATTTTATTTCTAATGCATCAGTAGAATTCCAAACACGAACACTATTTTTTGAAAAAATTGGAAGAGTTATGGAATGAGAACCTGCTGCAATAATAGCATAATCAAAATCAATTTCAATGTTTAGATTTTTTTTAGTATCATATACTAAAATAGTATTTTTATCCTTAAATCTAGCTAAACCATTGATAAAATTAATATTTCTATGTTTTACCATATCTGTCAAACCATTGACCAATCTATTAACAATTTTATTTTTCCATGTAGACAGTGCATGAATATCTATAGTAGATTTTCTAGATGTAATACCAATTGAAGTTAAAAAATTAAAATCTTCAATAACTTTTGAAACGTGTAATAATGCTTTAGAAGGAATACAACCTACATTTAAACAAACACCTCCTAAATTAGGATAACGTTCTACTAATGTTGTTTTTAATCCTAAATCTGCACTACGAAAAGCAGAAGAATAACCACTGGGTCCTCCTCCAATTACAACTACTTGAGTTTTTTTTGATTTAATCATCATATCCTCTTAATTATAAGACAATCATTATACGCACTATATAATGATTGTTAAAAAAATAATTTTAAATAAAATTACGATTTATATCGTATAAAATTTATAAAATTAAACGACGAATATCACTTAACAAAACTGATATTCTATTTATAAATCTAGCTCCATCTGCACCATTAATTACTCTATGATCAAATGATAAAGATAATGGTAAAATAGTACGTTTAACAAATTTATTACCATTCCAATATGGTTGATATGATAAACGAGATACACCAATAATAGCAACTTCAGAACCATTAATAATAGGTGTAAATCCAGTACTACCAATGTTCCCTAAACTTGAAATAGTAAAATTACTACCTTTGACTTCTGAAGGAAGTAATTTATTACTTTTCGCTTTTTGAACTAATATTTTTAATTCCTTTGAAATTTCCATAATTTTTTTTCTTTCAACAGAAAAAATTACAGGAACAATGAGACCATCCTGAATTTCAATAGCAACACCTATATTAGTATGTTTATTTATAATTAATTTTTTAAAATCTTCAGCAATAAAACTTTTAAATTTTGGCATTTCCTCTAATACACATGCTACAGCTTTTATTACGAAAACTAATGGTGTAATTTTAAATCCTATCTTTGTTTTTTTTATTTCATCATTTTGCTTATAACGAAATTTTTCTAATTCAGTAACATCAGCATTTTCCATAATAGTAACATGAGGTATATTCTGCCAATTATATGTTAATTTTAATGCAATATTTTTTTGTAACTTAGTTAATGTAATAGTTTTATGATTATCAGATTTTTTAAAATCTATTGTAGAAGATGAATATTCTTTTTCAAAATATAAATTTTCTTCTTTGTTAAAAGATTGAAAATAATTAATTGCTTTTTTTATATAATTTAAAATGTCTTCTCTTATAATTCTTTGTTTTCTTCCAGTACCTTTAATTTTTAATAAATCTATATTATACTTATAAGCTAATCTTCGTATTAAAGGAGTTGCATAACTAATCATATCATGATTACTGATAAAATTAACTTTTTTTGTTAAAATATCTTTAATTTCATTAGTAATTTTTGTCTTTTCTTTTTCATTTTTAGTTAAATGAGATACATCATGTATTTTTTTTTCATCTAATAATAAAATTAGATCTCCACTTTTAATTTTATCTCCTTTTAAAACATTTATTTTTCTAATAAAACCAGACTTATCTGCAGGAACTTCCATAGAAACTTTATCTCCTTCTATTGTCATTAAAGACTGTTTAACATTAACAAAATCTCCTTCTTTAATAAAGATTTCTATTACTTCCATTTCATTTTTACCAATATCAGGAACTCGAATTTCAAGCATAATCAATTTTACCTTTCATGACAAACGAGGATTAATTTTTTTTGGATCTATATCATATTTTTTAATTGCTTTTTCTACTAAACTGAAATTTACATCACCACATTTAGCTAATTCACTTAAAGCTGCAACTACAATATAATATGCATCTATTTCAAAATATCTACGTAAATTTTTACGACTATCTGAACGTCCATAACCATCAGTTCCTAATACATAATAACTATTTGTTGGAATATAAGATCTTATCTGTTCTGCAAATAATTTCATATAATCTGTTGACACAACTGCAGGTGCTTCATGCATTATCTGAGAAATATATGGTACTTTTTTTTCTTTTAATGGATTTAACATATTCCAACGCTTACATTCTTCTCCTTCTCGTGCTATCTCAGTAAACGAGGTAACACTATATACATCGGATGTAATTGAATAATCTGAAAATAAAATATCTGCAGCATAATTAATATGACGCATCATTGCACCTGAACCTAATAATTGTACTTTACCTCTTTCATCACCTACTGATTTAAATTTATAAATCCCTTTTCGTATCCCGTCTTCAACACCAATGGGCATTTTAGGCATTGAATAATTTTCATTTAATGTAGTAATGTAATAATAAATATTCTCTTGTTTATTTCCATACATTCTACGTAAACCATCGTGTACAATAACAGCTACCTCATATGCATATGCGGGATCGTAAGAAATACAATTTGGCACTACTAAAGATTGAATATGACTATGTCCATCCTCATGTTGCAACCCTTCACCATTTAATGTAGTACGACCTGAAGTAGCTCCAATTAAAAAACCACGAGCCTGTTGATCACCAGCTGCCCATAATAAATCACCTATCCTTTGAAAACCAAATATTGAATAATATACATAAAATGGTATCATGACTAAATTATTAGTACTATAGGACGTAGCTGCAGCTAACCAAGATGAACCTGCTCCCAATTCACTGATTCCTTCTTGAAGAATTTGACCATTTATGGATTCTTTATAATATGCAAATTGTTCTTTATCTTGAGGAGTATATTTTTGTCCATATGAATTATATATACCAATTTGACGAAATAATCCTTCCATTCCAAATGTTCTACCTTCATCAGGAATAATAAGAACTATTCTATCTTTTAGAATCTTATTTCTTAATAATACATTAATAATACGAATAAATGCGATCATAGTAGAAATCTTTTTCTCTTCTTTTTTAAAGAGAGAAGAGAAATCTTGTAATTTAGGAAGTTCTAAATATTCACTAAATTTAGGATTTCTTATTGGTAAATAACCACCTAAAATTTTTCTTCTTTCATGTAAATATCTATATTCGTCTGAATTTTTTGGAAATGTAATAAAAGGAAATCTATTTAAATCTTCATCATTAATAGATAATTTCAAATGATCTCGAAAATGTTTAATAGTTTCTAAATCCATTTGTTTAATTTGATGTGCAATATTTTGACTTTCGGCTAATTTTCCTAAACCATATCCTTTAATCGTTTGTGCTAAAATAACAGTAGGTTTTTCTTTAACCTCTACAGCCTTTTTTAAAGCTGCATAAATCTTTTTTAAATCATGTCCTCCATAATTTAAAGACCATATTTGATTATCTGTCATATTTTTTACTAACATACTTGTTTCAGGATAGCGATTAAAAAAATACTTTCTGATATAAGCTCCATCTTTTGATTTTAATCTCTGATATTCTCCATCAAGAGTTTCATTCATAAGTTGGATTAATTTTCCAGATTTATCTTTTTTTAAAAGCTCATCCCATTTATTACCCCATAAAACTTTAATTACCTTCCAACCAGCTCCATTAAAAACATTTTCTAATTCATTAATAATTTTCCCATTACCAAATACTGGACCATCCAAACGTTGTAAATTGCAATTTATAATAAAAATTAAATTATCTAATTTTTCTCTACTAGCTATAGTAATTGCACCTTTAGATTCTGGTTCATCCATTTCACCATCACCTATAAAAGTGTATACTAACTGATTATTAGTATTTTTTAATTTTCTATTTTGTAAAAATTTTAAAAATTTTGCTTGATAAATAGAACATATTGGTCCCAAACCCATTGAAACAGTTGGAAATTGCCAAAAATTGGGCATCAATTTTGGATGAGGATATGAAGATAATCCATTCCCATTAATTTCTTGACGAAAATTATTTAATTGTTCTTCTGTAATTCTTCCTTCTAAAAAAGCACGAGCATATATTCCTGGAGAACTATGTCCTTGAAAATACACTAAATCACCTTCACCCTTCTTTGAAGAAGCTCGAAAAAAATGGTTAAAACATACTTCGTATAAATCAGAAGAAGATTGAAAAGAAGATATATGACCACCGAGATCTAATTTTTTTTTTGAAGCACGTAAAACCATCATTGCCGCATTCCAACGTATTACAGATTTAATACGTTTTTCTAATTGAATATTTCCTGGATATAATGGTTCTTTTTCTACTGATATTGTATTTACATAATCATTATTTTTATTGAACTGAACTTTGATACCACTTTTATAAGCCTGTTGAAGCACTTTTTCAATAAGAAATTTAGCACGATCAGGACCATCTCTACGTATAACCGATTCTAATGAATCTAACCATTCATTAGTTTCAATTGGATCCACGTCATTTACTAATATATTTGACATGGCAATTTCCTAATTTTTTATTAAAAATTAAATACAACATAAATTCAACATTATTTTCTTTAAATAAAGATATCTTTTATTAAAAAAGAATTCTTATTCAAAGATTTTTCAAAAAAAATATAATTATTCTTTTATATTAAATAATCTATAAAAAAAATTTTAAGTTTATACCTTAATAATTTATACTGAATTTATATTACAATTAAAAATATTAAAAACTATTCATTTTAAAAAATCTCATTAATTGCTAATCAGATTTAAACTATTTTCAACCTATTAATTACATTTTTTTAAAAAAATATTTTAATTAGTTTATACAAATCTTAACAAAAGATATTTATTAAATATTAAATATATTTAATATTTAATAAATATAAAAAAATATTCTAATTAATAATATTAATATAATGATACTGGTGGGTCGTACAGGATTCGAACCTGTGACCAATTGATTAAAAGTCAATTGCTCTACCTACTGAGCTAACGACCCACTTTTATCAATCTTATTTTTATATACGACGAAACAATTTTATTATGCAACCTGCTTTCTTAGAACTAAATGAAAAATAAAATAATTAAAAATTAATTTTTACTTAAAATTTATAAATATTAAATATAAAAAAATAATATTTAGCAATAAACTTTATGGAGTAGCGTATAAAATCTTCGCTACTCCAAAAAAATAAATATTTCTTATTAATTATAATACACTAAATAACAATTAAAAACTTTAATCTTTTTCTTCGAAAAAAGAAAAAGAAAACAAATATTAAAAAAATTTAATATACTAAAACAGCACGACGATTTTTAGAATAAGCTGATTCATCATGACCTAACATAACAGGTTTTTCTTTTCCGTATGACACGATAGAAATTTGCTCGCTATTAACTCCTTTACTTTCTAAATATGATTTAACTGCATTTGCACGACGTTCTCCAAGAGCAATATTATATTCTGAAGTGCCACGTTCATCAGTATGACCTTCAATTGTTACATTAACCGATGGATTACTGTTTAAAAACGCAACATCTTGATCTAAAATCTGTTCATATTCTGGCAATAAATCGTACTTGTCAAAACCAAAGTAAACAGTATTATTATTTTGCAATTCTTGCATTTGTTGATTTTCTAATTGCTCAGTCATCAAATTAGAATTGCTATCATTAACAGCGTTTTCTCCAGGAACTTGTTCGCTACTTTTTTTTGAATTACATCCAACTACAAATAATATTGGTAATATTAACAATAAGCGTTGGAATTTTTTATTTAATTTCATTTTTTTTTGATCCTTTAATATAATAGTGTTTGTTATACTAATTTTATGATACATCATAATAACGGAGACCAAGCAGGAAATTTGACCTGTCCATCATACTCCGGGAAACGCATATTAAAACATCCATCCACTGATACCAAACGCAATATATTATTTAAATTTTCTTTAGAAGAACAACTATAAATAATCATAGTATCGTTTGGAGCAATACTAGGTGTTTCATCTAGAAACGTATCCGTTAAATACTCTACGGAATTAGTTACTAAATTTTGTTTGGTAATATGTTGCTGACCACTATGAATACTTACCATGACCATAAATGCTCCACTAGAACTAATAACAGCATTTTGATTTTGATAACCATTATTAGTAATACGTTTTGACATACCACCATAAATGTTTATTTTATAAATTTGAGGATAACCTTCTTGGTCAGAAGTATATACAATAGTTTTATTATCTGGCATCCAAGAAGGCTCAGTATTATTCTTTTTAGAATTTGTAATTTGATTTATTTTACCATTTATTAAATCTAAAACATAGATATTTAATGTACCTGATTTTGAAAGAACGAACGCTAATTTTCTTCCATCAGGAGAAAAAGATGGTGAACCATTATGTTGTTTAAAATTAGTTATCTTTTTTGTTAATCCATTTAAAAGATTTTTCATTACTAAAACAGAACGATTTTTTTCGAACATAACGTAAACTATCTTTTGACCATCTGGAGACCAAGCAGGAGACATTAATGGATTAGATAATTTAGCTATAGTAGTTTTATTAAATCCATCATAATCTGAAATACGTAATTCATACAAATTTTCTTTATCATTTCGTTTTACAACATATGCAATTTTTGTTCTAAATAAACCAGGAATATTAGTTATTTTTTTAAATATCTCATCACTAATAGTATGAGCATCATATCTAATTTTATCAGTAATATTTATAATATTTTTAATAATATTTTTTTTGTTTGAATCTACTATACTAAATAGTTCATAATGAATGAAATTTTTATGTTTTTTATCCGATTGAATTTTTCCAGTTAAAAACATATCAATTTTAAAATGCTTAAATAAGTTTATTTTAGAATTAAAATTAGAATTTTTTAATAACTGATCCATAAAAACTATATTGAATTGACCACTATTACTTAAATCATTTGCAATGATTTTTGTTATCTCTCTTGATAGAGAAATATGATCTTTCGTTTGAAAAGGAAAAATTGCAATAGTTTTGGTTTTAGATCTAACATATTCTTTATTTTTTTGTTTAGCTTCCGATAGATTTAGTAATAACACTAAAAATACAAAGAAAAATATTGATATTCTCTTCATTTTAGATTTCCATTACTATATTTTAGTAGTATCTAATTATCAATTATAAGTTTAACAAAAGTAAATATACAAAACCAGCAATTTATATTTTTTTTTCAAAAAAAAATATAAATAATAACATATTTTATTTAAAAACACTCTTCAAAAAAAATATTATTTAAAAAATACCTATCTTTTAAAATATTTAAAAAAATCAAATTTTACAATTAAACATTGTAAAAATAATCTTTATAATACATTTTAATTTTCTCAAAAAAAATTAAAAAATTTATATTTTTTATAAATTACATGGTGATCATCTTATTAAATAAAATTTATTTATATCAAATGTTTCTTAACTAATTTTGATATCTGTAAGATATAAATTTTATTGTATCATTTTTTTAATAAAAATATATTTAAAATTTTATCAAAAATTCTTTAAAAAGAGTGTAAATGTATCAATATTAGATTTTTATTACTCTATTTTTTTTATTTTCTACATTATTAATACACAAAGTTTATAACTAATCTTATATTAATTAAAAATTAGTTAATACAATTTATAATATTTTTTAAAAAAAAATAAATACATAAATAAAAAAAATTTATATTAAAAACTTTAAAAGAATAGAAAAATAAAAAAATACTTATATCTCATTATTTACCTTTTTTATTTTTTTATTGAAAAATAAATAAAATTGTTATATATACCTTTATAAAAAAATAATACAGAAAATACCATTTTTTAAAAATTAAGTTAATTTAAGATCAGGAAATATCTAAAACTTAAATGAAAAAGTAAATTTTGATATCAAAAAGTAGTATAATGTACTGTAATACTAAATACAATAGCGTTAAAAAAATAGTAGTACATAAATATAAAATTTCAATAAAAAAAGGTGAAAAAATGAATTTCTTTATAAAAGAAATATTTGCAAATAGTGCAAATAAAATTATTCAAGAACAAGGAACATCATATTCTTTTATTTTTATGTTTATTATTTTTGGATTAATTTTTTATTTTATGATCTTAAGACCTCAACAAAAAAGAAATAAAGAACATAAAAAACTAATGGAATCCATTTCTAAAGGAGATGAAGTTTTAACAACAGGAGGAATAATTGGACGAGTTACAAAAGTATCTGAAACAAATTATATTACTATCTCTATAAATGAAAATAACGAAATTATTATAAAACAAGATTTTATAGCTACTATTTTACCTAAAGGAACAATCAAATCAATACAATAGTAATATAAATGTGTTTATTACAGATTTTACGAATGTAAATCTAATTTACAAAAATTTTTGATCATTCAATTTTTTTTTTGAAAAATAAATATGATTATTTGATAAATTTTTAAAAGAGCTATGAAATTTTAAATATAAAAAATATAAATCTTTTGATATTGAGATGAATTTTTTATACGTAAAAAAAGGTTTTTTATATATACAAAAAAACACTTTAACAAAAAAAAATATTATCAACTAAAATTATTAAAAACCATACAATTGAAAACTAAAAAAATAAAAATAGTATCTTTAATTTAAATATAGACAAAATATTTTGTTTTATGTATATTTCAAACAAAACAATCTTATTTATATTTTAACATAGCAATTGTATTAATTATATCAATATAATGTTAAAAATATGAAAAAAACTATATTTTTATGATCAAATATGATATAAAATATATGGAAAGAGCTTTAAAACTTGCAAAAAAAGGAGAATTTACTACGTCTCCTAATCCAAATGTAGGATGTGTAATTGTAAAAAATAATCTCATTGTAGGAGAAGGATTCCATTATAAAAGAGGAAATAAACACGCTGAACAACACGCATTAAAAATTGCAAAAGAAAAAGCAAAAGGATCGACTGTCTATATCACTTTAGAACCATGCAATCACTATGGACAAACACCTCCTTGTACACAAGCTTTAATTAAAGCAAAAGTAAAATATGTAATAGTTGCTATGCAAGATCCAAATCCTAAAATTTCAGGAAAAGGATTATTAGAACTTGAAAAAGCTGGGATTGAAATTTATTGTGGTTTATTACAAAAAAAAGCAGAAAAATTAAATAAATTCTTTATAAAAAGAATGCGTACTGGTTTTCCATATATTATATTAAAATTAGCTTCATCATTAGATGGGAAAACTGCTCTTCAATCAGGAATTAGTCAATGGATTACTTCTACACGATCTAGACAAGACGTACAAGAAATTAGATCGAAAGTCAGTGCTATTTTAACTAGTAGCAAAACAATACTCAAAGATAATCCTAATTTAAATGTAAGATGGACAAATTTTTCTAAAAAACTAAAAAATCAATATTTAAAAAAAGATATCCGTCAACCAATTAGAATTGTTTTAGATAGACAAAATCAAGTGAATCCAGAACATAATATTACAAAAAATAAAGGAGAATGTTGGCTCATTAGAACAATTTATAAAAATTCAAAATGGATTGGAAAAGTTAAACAAATAATATATCCAAAATTTAAAAATGAAATAAATTTAGTCTCTCTTTTAAAGAATATTGCAAAAAAAAATATCAACTCTGTTTTAATAGAAAGTGGGCCAACATTAAGTGGTGCATTTTTAAAATCTAATTTAGTAGATGAACTTATTGTTTATATTGCACCTAAAATTATTGGATTAAAAGCAAAAGAATTAATTACAGTTCCAACTATACAAGATTTAAAAAATGTAATAAAATTAAAATTTGTTAGTGTTAAATTTATCAATCCTGATTTAAAAATCATATTACATCCAAAAAAATAAAGATTTTTAAATTAATAATTGAAATTACAAAAATATTAAAAATTTATGAACATGGTTACAAATAAATTGAATAGTATAAATACTCAAATAGCTATTATAGTTTCAAGATTCAATCATTATATTACAAATTCTTTACTCATCGGTGCATTAGATATTTTAAAACGTGTTGGGAAAATCAAAGATAACAATATTACTGTTATTTGGGTTCCAGGAGCATTTGAAATACCTTTAATTTCACAATCCTTATTAAAAAATAATCATCGTAAATATGATGGACTAATAACTTTAGGTGCAATTATTAAAGGAGAAACAAAACATTTTAAATATATTGCAGATCATTGTTGCCAAAGTTTATCTAAAATTAGCCTTGATCACAATATTCCTATTGGATTTGGAATTTTAATTACTAAAAATGTTCAACAGGCTATTGATAGAGCGGGAATGAAATATGGAAATAAAGGATCAGAATCTGCATTAGCAATTTTAGAAACAATTAATATTATAAAAAATATTAAAAATAAATAATATTTATTTTCTATTAAGTAGGATTATTAGTGAAATTATCTTATCGTCAGCGCGCAAGAAAATTTGCTTTACAAGCAATTTATTCTTTGGAATTATCAGGAAATAAAATTTCTGATATCGAATTAGAGATGTTATCTTCAAAAAATAAATCAAAAATAGATAAAGAATATTTTCATGAATTAGTTATTGGGGTATCAAATAACATTGCTACTATAGATAATATAGTTTATCCATTTATATCTAAAAAAATTAATCAATTAGGACAAATAGAAAAAGCTGTATTAAGATTAGCAATTTTTGAACTTAACTTTCGACATGAAATTCCATATAAAGTGATTATAAATGAGGCAATAGAATTAGTAAAAATTTTTGGATCAGAAAAAAGTTACAAATTTATCAATGGAGTACTAGATAAAGTAGCTATTTTTTTATTAAAAAAATAAAAAATATATTGTTAAATCTAATAAATAATCTATGTATACTGAATTTGACGTAATAAAATATTTTTTTAATAAAAAAAATAAAAAAAATATTAGATATACAGCAAATATCGGAATAGGAGATGATGGTGCTGTATTAACCATACCAAAAAAACAACAATTAGTAGTAACAACAGATTCTCTAGTAGAGAATACTCATTTCTTTTCAAATATAAAACCAGAATATTTAGCGCATAAATCTTTATGTGTAAATCTTAGTGATTTAGCTGCAATGGGTGCACACCCAACTTGGATATCATTAGCAATTACATTACCTAAAATTAATCATATATGGTTAAAAAAATTTAGTAACACTTTATTTAAACTATTAAACTTTTACAAAATTCAACTAATTGGAGGAGATACAACAAAAGGTCCTATGAGCCTAACATATACAGCATATGGATTTGTTCCATATGGAAAAGCTCTAACGAGATCAGGTGCTATGCATAATGATAAAATCTATATAACAGGACCATTAGGAGATAGTGCAGTAGGATTATTACTACTTGATAAAAAAATATATATTAAAAACAAACATGATTATAATTTTTTTATTAAGAAACATTTAAAACCTGATCCAAAAATCTTACACGGTATCATTATTAGATCTATTGCTTCATCAAATATTGATATATCAGATGGACTATATTCTGATTTAAGTCATATTTTAAATAAAAGCAATTGTGGTGCTGAAATTCAATTAGATTTAATACCATTATCAAAATCTATTAAAAAACAAATATCTAAAAAAAATATTTTTGAACTAGCAGTATCTGGAGGAGAAGATTATGAACTTTGTTTTACTGTACCTAAAAAAAAACAAAAAAAATTGGAAATTTTATTAAAAAAAAATAACTTAAAAGCTTTTTGTATCGGGAAAATAAATAAAAATTTTAGAACAATAAAATTTTTTTATAAAAAAAAACAATTATTACTAAATATTAATAAATTTGAACATTTTAATCAATGAACAAAAAAAATAAATTAAATATTTCTTATTTTTATTATTTTTTAGCAACTGGATTTGGATTTGGAAAAATATTTATCTTTCCAGGAACTATTGGTACTATTTTATCAATTTTTATATGGTCTATAATTACAATAGTTTTACCTAAAAATTACTACTGGATTTTTATTATTATAACTTTTTTAATAGGAATATTCATATGTAATAAAACAGTACAAATAACTAAAAAACATGATGATAAATGTATTATATGGGATGAATTTGTAGGAATGTGGTTAATTTTAATAATGACTTCTAACTTTATTAACTATAAAATAATAATAACTAGTATTATTATTTTCAGAATATTAGATATTTTCAAACCACATCCTATAAAATGGATAGAAAAAAATATAAAAGGAGGATTAGGAATTATGTTAGATGATATTGTAGCATCGTCTATAACAATCATATTAATAAATTTAATACATATGATTAAAATATTTTAAATAGAATTAACATATTCTTTTATTGAATTCAAAATACCTTGTGAATCTAATCCTAATTTAGATAAAATTTTATTTTGATTACCATGATCAATATAATAATCCGGTATACCAAGATTTAAAATAGGAATAAGACATTTTTTTTTCATTAAAAATTCATTAACAGCACTTCCAGCTCCACCATAAATAGAATTTTCTTCTAAAGTTACTAAAAATTCGTGTTTTTTGACAGTTTCTAATATAATTTTTTGATCTAAAGGTTTTACAAAACGCATATCTATTACAGTTGCATTTAATATTTTAGCAGCTTTTATAGCTTCAAAGACTAATGGTCCAAAATTTAATATAGAGATCTTTTGTCCTATACGTAATATTCTTGCTTTTCCTATTGGAATAGAAGATATTTTTTTTAAATTTACACCAAATATTTCTCTTTTAGGATATCGTATAAATACTGGAAATTTTTTATAAAAATAACCTGTATATAACATTTGTCTGAATTCATTTTCATCACTAGGAACCATAATAATTATATTTGGTATACAACGTAAAAAAGAAATATCGAATACTCCTTGATGTGTACGTCCATCAGCACCAACTATGCCAGATCTATCAATTGCAAATAAAACAGGAATTTTCTGAATTGCAATATCGTGTATTACTTGATCATAAGCTCTTTGTAAAAAAGAAGAATAAATTGAAATAATCGGATTATATCCACCAATAGATAAACCAGCAGCGAACGTAATAGCATGTTGTTCTGCAATAGCAACATCAAAAAATTGTCTTGGATATAATTCAGAAAATTTTACTAAACATGAACCTTCTCGCATAGCTGGAGTAATAACAATTAATTTTTTATCTTGACTAGCTTGTTGACATAACCATTTTCCAAAAAATTCAGAAAAAGTTTTTTTGTTTGTTTTTTTAGGAAAAACAAAAGATTTTAAATTAAATTTAGGTACTGCATGCCAAGAAATCGGATCTTCTTCTGCAGGTTTATAACCTTTTCCTTTTTTTGTAATTAAATGTAAAAAATGTGGTCCTTTTATTTTTTTAATTTTACTTAAAATTTTTAATAATTTTTTAATATCATGACCATCAATAATACCAATATAATTAAAACCTAATGCTTCAAATATAGTATTTGAACTTAATGCCTTTTCAAAGAATCTTTTAATAAAAGGTATTTTAAATAAAAATTTAGTTTTTTTATTTTTTGAATTCAAATTAAAATAAGAAAAAAACAATTTATTTAAGTATTTACTTAAATAACCAACATTTTCTGAAATTGACATTTGATTATCATTTAAGATAACTAATATGTCTTTATTAATATACCCGGCATGATTCATTGCTTCATAAGCCATACCTGATGTTATTCCGCCATCTCCTATAACGCAAATAGTTTTTCTATTTTTTTTTTCATATTCTGCTGCTACAGCCATACCTAAACCTGCACTAATAGAAGTAGAAGAATGTCCAACACTAAACGTATCATATATACTTTCTTCGCGACATGGAAAAGGATGTAGTCCATGATCTTTTCTTATAGTGTAAATTTTTTTTTTCCTTTCAGTTAAAATCTTATGAGGATATGCTTGATGGCCAACATCCCATATAATATTATCAAATGGAGTATTATAAATATAATGTAAAGCAACTGTTAATTCAATTACACCTAAACCTGAAGCAAAATGTCCACTAGATTTACTAACACTTTTTAACAAAAAAAAACGTAATTCATTACATAATTGAGGTAATTTAATTTTGGATAAACGACGCAAATCTTTAGGATTATTTATTAATGAAAGTATTGGATAACAATCTTTTTTAATATTCATCTTTATATTTTTTTTAATTTTAATATAAATTATTAGATAAAAAGTTTTTAATGATCTCTTTGAATAATAAAATTAGTTAAATCTTTTAATATCATAACATTTATATCGTATTTTTTTTCAATTTTATTTAAAATAAATAATGCTTTTTTATGTAAAAAAAAAATTATATTTTGAGTTTTTTTTAAACCTAATAATGAAACATAAGTGTTTTTTTTATTTCTTTGATCAATTTTAGTAGTTTTTCCTATTTTTTTAATATCTCCTATAGTATCTAAAACATCATCATGAATTTGAAATAATAATCCAATAATATCAGCATATTTATCTAGTAAAGGTAAAATTTTTTTTCCTAAATAACCACCCGCAAATGCTGTCATTCTTATTGTTGCTCGAATTAATGCACCAGTTTTATTTAAATGAATAAATTTCAACATTTTTTTATCAATTGTATTATTTTCTAATTCTATATCTAATGCTTGTCCAAGACACATTCCATTTATCCCTATAGCACTAGATAATTCTCTTATAAAGAGTAATTTCATTTTATCATTAATTCCAGGCATGTATGTAGAAGATAAAAGTTCAAAAGCAAGATTATGTAATGCATCTCCTGCTAAAATAGCATGTGCTTCTCCAAAAACAACATGACAAGTCTTTTTCCCTCTTCTTAAAATATCATTATCCATTGCAGGTAAATCATCATGAATTAAGGAATATGTATGAATACATTCAACTGAAATTGCAAGTACATCTAAAACTTTTTCTGAAATATTTAATATTGAACCAATCGCATATGCTAAAAATGGTCGAAAACGTTTTCCACCAAATAATAAACTATATTTTATAGCAGAAATAAGTTTTGTTTTTTTAGGATATTTTTTTTCAAATTGTAATGATAATATATCATCAACATGTTTTTTAACCCAAATTAATTGATCATAAAAAGAAATCATAAATTATTTTAAATAAAAATTAATATATTTGTAATTTTGTTTTTTTAGAATTTTTAATAAAAAAAATGCATTGTTGTAAATCTTTATCTATTATGACATAAAATATTGAAAAACAAATCTATATATAATATAATTTTATTAATTATTATAGATAAATATTTTATATGAAAAAAAATATAAAAAATATTTTTTCTTTAAAAATTGTTCAAAAAAATTCTAAAGAAGACACAATTTTAGATGTACGATCTACGTATGATCAAAAAAAAAATCCACTTATCTTGAAAAAAACAAAAATAAAATTAATGCCATTTTATAAAATTCAATCAGAATATCATCAATTATCAAAAGAAAAAAGTTATTTATTATATTGTGAAAAAGGAATTATGAGTCGATTACAAGCCTTCTTTTTGATAGAAAAAGGCTTCAAAAAAATTAAGATTTTAAAAAAATAAATAAAGTAATTAATATTTATCTATAAAATTAATTACTTTATTTTTACTTAATATTAAGTTATTTACTTTAATGTAAATAACGTCTTTATTTTTTGATAAAAAAACTTCTTTTATTCCTTTAATATTCATTAAATCCTTGATTAAAATATCAATATTTATATTTTTATTTTTCATTAAGTAATTAAAATTAGTTAAATATAAACCATCATCTAAATGAAAAACAATCAAAAACCATAAAATAAGAATAATTAATTCTATTATTAATAATAATAGAAGATTATCCACAATAGAATAAAGATATCCAAATATTATTCCACCAAAACCAAGACCAAAAAATTGACTAGTTAAAAATAAACTCATTGTAGTTCCTTTATAAGGAAAAGATGCTATTCTTACTAATATAGCTGGTAAAATAGATTCAATTATATTAAAACCTATAAAAAAAATCTGTAATCCAAATAAAAAAAAATAAATATGCTGTTTATAAAATAAAAAAAATAATATTGAAATAAATAAAAGTATTATAGAATTTTGTAAAATTTTTTTAGAAGGTTTAAATTGATACAATAATATAAAAGATATAATTAAAGAAAAAAATAAAACAAAAAAATAAATTTTTGTCTGTTGTATAGATGAAATTCCAAATTTTTTTATAATCGGAAATAAAATAATAAAATTTGACATCAATAACATATGTAATAAAAATATACTACAATTTAGTTTTAAAATATTTTTATTGATCAAAATTTTTTTAATTACATTTTTAACAATGTAAAAACTAAAATTCATATTAATAGGATTATCTTTAGGAATGTAATAAAAAATCATTAATATTGACAAAAAAGAAAAAAATGAAATCAAAAAAAGTACATTATTTAATCCAAATAAATCATATATAATTGGACTCATTGCAATTCCTATACTAAAACTAATTCCAAAAATAATACCTATTAAGGCCATCAAAATAGTTCTATTTTTTTCAGAGATAGAATCTGATGCTAAAGCTAATATAACAGAAGAAATTGCACCTGATCCTTGTAAAAAACGACCAATCATAATTCCATAAATAGATTTTTCTATGACAACAACTAAACATCCTAAAATAAAAATACATAAACCAAAAATAATTACTTTTTTACGACCAAAAAAATCTGATAATATCCCCAATGGAATTTGAAAAAATGATTGACTAAATCCATAAATACCAATTGTTAAAGAAATTAATATTTTATTAACTGTTTTTAAAGTTAATAAATAATTAGTAAATATTGGAAATATTATAGAAATACCAAAAACGCGAAATAATAAAACAAATGCTAATATAAAAACTATTTTTAATTCTTTTTTAAACATAAAAATATTTGTATAGTATATTTTTTATTTTAGTTATTAAAATACAAAATAACTAATTTATTATAAATTATTATTATATTTGTTAACATAATAATAATGATAGAAAAAATAAAAATAGAACGAGACCAAATTTTCTCATTAAGATTATCTTTAAAACCAATAATTGATAAAAAAAACCATAAAATATCAAGAAAATTATGAATAAAGAAAAAATGATGCTTTATATATTTAAAAAAATAAAAGAATTTTAAAATTATAAAAAAAAATATATATATAAAAATATGAATTTTTGTAATATAAATACTTTTTATTAATGGTAAAACCGGAATTTTTGCAGAACGATAATCATTTAAATGTAATAAAATAATACAGTAAGAATGAGGCATTTGCCATAAAATAAAAATAAAAAATAAAATAATAATTTCTAGATTTAATGCAGATGATAAAGCACAATAACCTATTAAAGGAAGTACAGCACCAGATAAACTTCCTATTAAAATACTATAAGATGTCACACGTTTTGTATAAGTATAGATCAATGCATAAAAAATAAAACCAAATAAAGTAAAAAATAATACTAATTTATTTGTTTTTAACAATAACCATATAAAACCAATTAAAAATAACAAAATTCCATATATTAATGCAAAATTAGTATTAATCTCTTTTGTTACTAACACTCTGTTTTTTGTTCTCTTCATCAAAGAATCAATATTTCTATCAAAATAATTATTAAAAATAGAAGCAGAAGCAGTAATAAAAAAAACACCTAATAAAACATTAACTAATAACGAATAGCTTATTTCTCCTTTTAATGCTACAAAAAAACCAGCTATTAAAGAAATTAAATTTCCAAAAACTATTCGAGGTTTTATAATTTCAATATATGAACTAATTAAACTATGCATTTAATTAGAAGAATGATCAAGAATCATATTATAATTTAAATGATACATAATCCACAATGATCCAAAAATAAGAATCATTGCAATAGATATTGCAAAAATAAATGAAAATAAATGTAAACGATTTTCTACATCTAAATTTATATCTAAAAAATAAATAAAATGAACAATAATTTGATAAATTGTAATTATACTAATAAAAAATAAATTATATTTACCCCACAAATTTATTTTAAATAAAATGGAAAAAAATATAGAGAAGAATAGTAAAAAAAATCCTATTAAATAAGATTTAATGCACTTCAAATATAAATAATCATTTATTTTTTTTTTCATAATTACAATCCTAATAAAAAAATAAAATTAAAAATTAAAATCCAAATGATATCTAAAAAATGCCAAAAATACCCTAAGCAATGTAATCTAATACGATTAGTTTGATTAAAACCTTTCGTTTTAAAACTAATAAACATAAATATAATCCATATTAGAGCAAAAAAAATATGTAATAAATGTGTTCCTAATAAAATAAACCAAGATGATAAAAATGCATTTAATTTTGGAGTATATCCTAAATTAATCAATTGAAAAAAATGGAAAAACTCCATTAAAAAAAATAATAATCCTAAAATAAAAGTAATAAATAACCAAAAATTAACTATCTTTTTTTTTTTAGTATATAAAAAAAATATAGAAAAACTACAAGTTACACTACTAATTAATAAAATAAATGTCTCTATAACAACAGAAATATTAAAAAAATATTTTTCAATCATTTGGTACGATTTAAAATCTGATAAAACAAAATAAATAGAAAATAAACAAGAAAAAACAATTAAATCACTCATCAAATAAATCCAAAATCCAAATACTGTAATTGAATTTTTATCCTTATAAAAATCTTCATTATTTAATAAATGCCTTTTTATTATTGAATTCATTGCAATATTTTATTCCTTTATTTTTTTTAAAAAATCAACATTTTTATTTTCAATTTCTATTATTTTTTTAATAGATATACAATAATGTTTCGTTTCATTATCTAAAAATTTTAAAATACAGATCAATAATATAGATAATATACTCAAAATAGATAACCACCAGATATGCCAAACCATTGCAAAACTAAAAAATAGAGAAAATAACCCGATTAATATTCCAATATAATTATTAGATGGAATATAAATAGGTTGATATAACTTCATTCTATTTCCAAATATATTTTTTTTGTTTTTTATACTCCACCATGCATCACGATGATTAACAACCGGAAGAATAGCAAAATTATATGAAGGAGCTGGAGAAATAATAGACCATTCTAAAGTACGACCATTCCAAGGATCACCATTTTTATCTAAATTGTGAGAACGATCTCTGATACTAACAATAAATTGTATTACTTGTGATATAATACCAAATAATATAAAAATAGATCCAACAAAAGCAATAGTCAACATGAAATGATATTGTTCATCAATATTTTGACTTAATCTTCTCGTCATTCCCATAAAACCTAAAATATAAAGTGGCATAAATGCTAATAAAAAACCAACAATCCAAAAAATAAAACTAATTAATCCCCATTTTTCATTTAATAAAAATCCAAAAGCTTTAGAAAACCAATAAGTTATTCCAGCAAAACATCCAAACACTACTCCAGTAATAATAACATTATGAAAATGCCCTATTAAAAATACGCTATTATGTAATACATAATTAATACTTGGTATAGCCAATAAAACACCTGTCATACCACCAATTGAAAATAAAATAATAAATCCTACAGTCCATAACATAGGAGTTTTAAAGCTAATTTTTCCATGATACATTGTGAATAACCAATTAAATATTTTTAATCCAGTAGGAATTGCAATAATCATTGTAGCAATTCCAAAAAAAGTATTCACATTAGCCCCAGAACCCATTGTAAAGAAATGATGTAACCAAACTATAAATGATAAAAAAGTAATTACAATAGTAGCCCAAATTAATGATTTATAACCAAATATTTTCTTTCTGCAAAAAGTTGCTGTAATTTCAGAAAATATCCCAAAAGCAGGTAATACCAATATATAGACTTCTGGATGTCCCCATGCCCATATTAAATTTACGTACATCATCATATTACCACCCATATCATTTGTAAAAAAATGGGTACCTAAATATCGATCCATAGTTAATAATAAAATTGTAACTGTAAGAATAGGAAAAGCAGCAATAATTAAGATATTACTACATAATGTAGTCCAAGTAAAAATTGGCATTTTCATCATAGACATACCTGAAATTCGCATTTTTAAAATGGTTACTAATAAATTAATACCTGTTAACATAGTGCCAATTCCAGAAATTTGAATACTCCATATCCAATAATCTACACCTACTCCAGGACTATATTCTTTTTCAGATAATGGTGGATATGCTAACCACCCAGTTTGAGCAAATTCACCAAATCCTAAAGAAAGATTCATCAAAATAACACTTGAAAAAAACAACCAAAAACTTAAAGAATTTAAAAATGGAAATGCAACATCACGTGCACCAATTTGTAAAGGAATAACAAAATTCATTAATCCGATAATTAGAGGCATAGCAACAAAAAAGATCATTATAACTCCATGTGCAGTAAAAATTTGATCATAATGATGAGGAGGTAAAAATCCAACTTTTCCACCAGAAGATAAAAATTGTTGTCCTCTCATCATCAGAGCATCTGCAAAACCACGAATTAACATTAAAATAGAAACAATGATATACATTATTCCTATTTTTTTATGATCCAAACTTGTTAACCAGTTATTCCATAACCATTTCCATTTTGAAAAATAAGTAAGATAAATACACAAACATAATCCAAAAAACATAATACAAATTAAAGTATAAATAATAATTGGTTCATTGAAAGGAATAGCATCTAATGTTAATTTTCCCCACATATTTTCTCCTTAATCTGTTAATGATTATTATTTTTAATTTGATTATCTTTTTTATGATGATGATGTGCAAAACTTAATATTAAATCTTTATAAATATTAGGGCTAAAATATGAAAAATGCATTGTATAATAATTATGATTATTTTCCTTTAGTATCTTATTAAAAGATTCCATCTTATCAATTTTTCTTGAAGAATGCTGCACATTTTTAATCCATTTATAATAATCTTCATTATTACAAACTATCACTTTAAATTTCATATTTGAAAAACCATGCCCACTGTAACTAGAAGAAAATCCTTTATAAACACCAATTGTATCAGCCATTAAATGCAATTTTGTTTGCATTCCAGCCATAGAATAAATTTGTCCACCTAACGCAGGAATAAAAAAAGAATTCATAACAGAAGCAGAAGTAATACGAAAATTAATAGGAACATCAACTGGAAACGATATTTCATTAATAGTTGCAATATTGTATTCTGGATAGATAAAAATCCATTTCCAATCAGATGAAATGACTTGAATTGTTATTGGATTATTTTTTGATTTAATATTATTTAACTCAATATATGGATCTAATTTATGTGTACTTTTCCAAGCAATAAAAGATAAAAGACTGATTATAATAACAGGAATAACCCAACAAATTATTTCAATTTTAGCAGAATAATCCCAATCTGGTTTATAAATAGATTTTTTATTATTTTCATTATATTTTATAGAAAAAATAATAGTCATTAATATTACAGGAATGATTATAAGCAATAATAAAAATAATGAAAATATTATAATTTCTTTTTGTTCAGAACTAATTAACCCTTTTGGATTCATTAATACCATTTTACAATTACTTAGAATAATAAGATAAGTTAATAATTCAATTATTTTTATCTTTTTTTTTAATTTAAAAAATTTCATTAAAAAACCCTAAATTTATTTTTTGTAAATAAATTAAATAGAAAAATAAATGATTAATGATAAACGTTGCAAAAATTAGCATTTAAAATGCTAAATAAAAAATAATAAATGATTCTAAAAAAAAAGTTTTCCTATCTAATATTAATTAAGTATCTTTTTTAAAAGTTGGAAATAAAATTACATCTTTAATATTATCATGATTTGTTAAAAGCATAACAACACGATCAATTCCGATTCCCAATCCAGCAGTAGGAGGTAATCCATATTTTAATGCAGTAATATAATCTTTATCAAAAAAATTTACTGAACTTTTTTTTATATCTTTATTTTGAATTTGATTTAAAAAACGATTTTTTTGTTCTATAGGATCACTTAACTCAGAAAATCCATTTCCAATCTCACATCCATTAATATATAATTCAAATCTATCAGTAATTGATGAATTTAAATCATTAGAACGAGCTAAAGGAGAAACTTCAATTGGATACTCTGTAATGAAAGTAGGTTGTATTAAATTTTTTGGCACTATCTTTTCAAAAATTTCAAATTGTATTTTTCCTATTCCCCATTTTTTTTCTATTTTAATATCTAATTTCTGTGCTATTTTTTTTAATCTTGGTAATGATTTTAAGTCATTAGAATTAATATTTGGAATATATTTTAAAATAGATTCTATCATAGTCATAGAAAAAAATGATTTTGAAAAATCTAATTCTTGGCAACCACATTTAATAATTGGAGAACCAAAAATTTTATTAGTAACATCACAAAATAATTCTTTAATAAGAATCATAAGATCCTTATAATTAGAATAAGCCATATAAAGTTCCATCATAGTAAATTCAGGATTATGATATGAAGATAATCCTTCATTACGAAAATTTTTATTAATTTCAAAAATTTTTTCAAACCCCCCAACGATTAAACGTTTTAAATATAACTCTGGAGATATTCTCAAATACATTTTCATATTTAATGAATTATGATGAGTTATAAAAGGTTTAGCTAAAGCACCACCGGGAATATTTTGCATCATAGGCGTTTCAACTTCTAAAAAATTTTTTTTAATCATAAAATCACGTATACAAGAAATAATTTTTGAACGAGTTAAAAAAGTTTTACGAGTTCGAGAATTTGAAATTAAATCAAGATAACGTTTTCTATACCTAATTTCTTTATTTACTAATCCATGAAATTTATCAGGAAAAGACTTTAATACTTTTGATAATAACAAAACTTCATAACAATTTATTGTTAACTCACCTCTCTTTGTTTTAAATAAAATACCTTTAACTCCGATAATATCTCCTATATTCCAAGATTTAAAATGATCATTGTATAATGAATCTGAAATATTATTTTGTGTAACATAAATCTGAATCTGTCCTTCATAATCTTGAATATGTGCAAAAGATGCCTTACCCATAATTCTACGACTCATTATACGTCCAGCAAAACTAACATTTACATTTAAATTAACAAGTTCTTGGGCAGTCTTATAACTATATTTTGAATGTAGTGTACTAGATAAATCTTCTTTATAAAAATTATCTGGATATAAAAAAATACCATTTTTACTTATTTTCTGATTTTTTTTATTTTTATTCTTTTTATCCAAAATTTGTTGACCATTTTTTTTTTTTAACATTTTAACCTACTTATTTATAGACCTAATCTCAAATTATTTTCTATAAAAAAATCTAAGTTTCCATCTAAAATAGATTGCACGTCTCTAGTTTCTAAACCAGTACGTAAATCTTTAATTCTAGAATCATCTAATATATATGAACGAATTTGATATCCCCATGTAATATTAGATTTATTACTTTCAATTTTTTTTTTGATCTGTTGTTTTTTTTCTAATTCTAATTTATACAATTTTGATCTTAATTGTTTTAACGCATATTTTTTATTTTTATGTTGAGATCTTTCATTTTGACATTGTGATATTATTCCAGTAGGAATATGAATGATACGTACAGCAGATTCAGTAGTATTCACATGTTGCCCTCCAGAACCTGAAGATCTATAGACATCAATTCTTAAATCAGAATTATTAATATCAATTTTTATATTATCACTGATTTCTGGATAAACAAATACAGAACTAAAAGAAGTATGACGCTTATTACCATAATCAAATTTACTTTTTCTTACTAATCTATGTACTCCAGTTTCTGTTCTAAACCATCCATAAGCATATTTACCCAATATTTTTATAGTAGCTGATTTTAACCCACAAAAATCTCCTGCATTGATATGAGTGATGTCTGTTTTAAAACCTTTTAAATAACCCCAACGTAAATACATTTTTAATAACATATGACTCCAATCTTGTGCATCAAACCCTCCAGATCCAGATTGTAAATCTAAATAACAATTTAAAGAATCAACTTTATTTGGAAAAAAAATTTTCGTCTCTATTTCTTTTAATTTTTTTTTATATTTTTTTAACTCTAAATATATTTCATTTAAAAAATTATAATCAGAATTTTGAATACTAATATTTAGTAGCTCTTTAATATCATTTAAATCATTAATAAAATTCTGAATAGGTTGAATAATATGATTTAAAGAAATAAACTTCTTTTTTAAAGAAGAAACTTTATTCCAATTACAATGTTTTTCCAATTCTAGGTTAATTAATTTCAATTGTTCTTTTTTATTTTCATAGTCAAAGTAAATTTTTTAGTAAAATAATTTTTTTAAATAAAGATTTAATTTTTTTATTAAGTATATTAATGTCCATTATAATTAATTTCTCAAATATAAATTATTATTATGTAATCAAAATATAAAATTATAAAAATTCTAAATAAATGTTGTTTCAAATCAAAAACTAATATAAAGTTACTCATATTTAAAATATTATATCAAAAATATACATTATATATTAACATATATTAGTTATATAGCTATCAAGGGAAATATATGAATATAGTAAATAAAAAAAAAATTTTAATTACTGGATTAAGTAATAAATATTCTATTTCATTTGGAATTGCAAATTGCCTATATAAGTATGGTGCAAAATTAGCATTTACATACCAAAATGAAAAAATAAAAAATAAAATTTTAAAAATAGCTCAAGATTTTAATTCTGATATTGTCTTACCATGTGATGTTTCTTCAGATGAAAGTATTCAAAATTTGTTTATCCAATTAAAAAAAAAATGGAAGACTTTTGATGGTTTTATTCATTCAATTGCATATGCACCAACAGAAGAATTAAAAGATGATTATATTAATACGGTAACAAGAAAAGGATTTATAATTTCTCATTCTATTAGTTCATATAGTCTTGTAGCACTTGCAAAATTTTGTAGAAATATGTTAAATCCTTATTCTTCAATAGTAACATTGACATATTTAGGTGCAGAAAGAGTAGTACCAAATTATAATGTTATGGGACCTGCCAAAGCATCCCTAGAAGCAAATGTAAAATACATGGCAAATTATATGGGAGAAAAAAATATTAGAGTAAATGGTATTTCTTCAGGACCAATTAAAACACTAGCTTCTTCTCGTATTAAAAATTTTAGAAAAATGTTATCGTTTTATAAAAATGTTACACCTTTAAAAATTATAATTAATTCTGAAGATATAGGTAATTGTGCTACATTTTTATGTTCTGATCTGTCTAAAGGTATCACTGGAGAAATTATACACGTTGATGGAGGATTTCATATAACAACAATGAATTTATTAGAATAATAAATTATTAAATATTTTTTTAAATCAATCTCTTATATTTTGATATTAATTTATCAATTAATCCACTATTTCTTTTTGTATTTTTTAAAATACCTTGAATAAAAACATTAATATCTGAAAATATATTTAACTTATCTTTAGCTCTTGTAATAGCAGTATAAATTAAGTTCTTATCAGAAAATTCTTTTATACTAGGTGGGATAATTAAAGTAATTTTTTTAAATTCTGAACCCTGTGACTTATGTATTGTCATTACAAAACTAGTTTCATGTTCAGGTAACAAATTTAAAGCAATTTTTCTTAAATGATTTTTATGGGACATGAAATATGCTTTTAATCCATTCTCATTATCATTTAAAACAATACCTAAATCTCCATTAAACAATTTTAAATTATAATCATTTTTTTTAATCATAATAGGACAACCTTCATAATAATTATACATTATATTATTTGTCTTATATTTTATTAAATTTTGATCAGAAAGTATTTTTTCTAAATAAAAGTTTAGTTTTTTTACACCAAATGGTCCAGTTTTAATGGGTGTAAGAATACGATATTGATTAAAATAAGATAATATTAATTTATAATTAATATTCGTTTTTTTAATCATTTTAAAATATTTTAAATATGGTTTTATAATTTCTAAAATAAAATCCTTATATGTTTTAAAAGAACAAATTGAATAAAATTTAACTTCATTATTTTTAATAAATAAAAATTTTTTAATTTCTTTAATTTTTTTTTCTTTAACTAAATTAGCTAACTCATAAATTTTAGATTTTTTTTTAAAACGATAATTTTCTTTTAATAAACATATACTATCTTTAATTTTATACTTACAGTTTGATTGTAAGTAAGATAAATCTAATCCACTAAGTTTTTTAAATTGTTTTATTTTCTTTTGACTATATCCAATATTTGAAAAGTAAGACAAATTATCTAAAATTGATCCTGGTCCTACTGAAAATAATTGATTAGGATCTCCTAAAAAAATTACATAAGCATGATTAGGTATAGATTCAATTAATTTAGCCATTACTGATAAATCTATCATTGAAGATTCATCAATAATTAATACATCTAAAATTAATTTATTATTTTTATTATATAAAAAAGATTGATTATTTTTTTGAAATCCTAATAAACGATGAATAGTTTTAGCTTTAAAAGATTTCTTTTTATATTTATTTTTATCAAAATATAAATTAATAGATTCCGTTAATCTAACAGCTGCCTTTCCTGTAGGTGCAACTAATTGAATATTTAGTTGATTATTATATAATCTTAGTAAAATTAATAAAAATCGAGCAATAATTGTAGTTTTTCCTGTTCCAGCTTCACCTATAATAATTGAAATTTTATTAGTAATTGCAGTAAGTACTGCTATTTTTTGCCAATCTAAAATATTTTTTTTTGGAAAAACGAAATTCAAAATTTTAACTAATTTTTTTTCATTAATTTTTTTTTTTTTATTTTTGTAAAAAAAATTCACAATAATTTCTTCATTTAACCACATATTATAAAAATAAAGTTTATTTTTTTCAAAAAATAAAGGTTTAATTTGATCCTTATTAAAGGATATAGAATAAGACTTATAAATCTCATTATATATTAAATGAAAATCAAATAATTTTGCTTTTTTCCATAAGAAAAAAGCAAAATTTATTTGATTACTATCATGAAAGAAATTATTTGGATCATGAAGTAAATCAAATGATAAACAAACATGACCTAAACGAATTTGAGCACTTAACAAAGAAAATATTACGATTAATAATAAATTATTTTTTTCAGATAATAATAAAGATAGGTATACATCAGTATTAGTAAATAAATTTAAATCAATTGCAGATTTCAATAATTTTTTCATTATATATGGCAATCTATATCCTATTTTTAAAAAAAATATCCAATTCTTTAATTAATTTAAATGAAGGAATAACGTGATAAATACCATAACCTAAATATTTAGGATTAATACCTCTCAAAAAAACATATATAACTCCTCCAAAATTTTTGTTGTAAGAATATTTTTTTAATCTATATTGTAAGTAACGATGTAATGCTAAAGTATAAAATTGATATTGTATGTCATATCGATTTTTAATCATTTCTGATTTAATATTTTTAAAATTATATTTCAATGTATTATCACCTAACCAATTAGTTTTATAGTCTATAATATAAAATTTATTTTTCCATAAACATATAAGATCTATTGATCCTTTAAGAATACCACTAACTTTTTTAAAAGTTAGTAAAGAAGCTAATCTAGATAAATGATCATATTTTTTAATAATTTTATTCAATTCATTACATTCAATTTGATTATTAATAGAAAAATGAAAAAAAATTTCTTTTAATTTTTCATTAGATTTAATTTTTGATAACATTAATCCGTTTTTTAATAACGGAGTATTTAAAATATTAAATAACCATCTTTTTAAAATAGAAATCCAATTTATTTCAAACCCAAAAATTTTTATTTTTTTTAATAACCAAAATTTATTTACTCTTTTATTAAAATATATTTTTTCTAATAAATGATGAAAAAAAATTCCAGTATGTAAACCTTTCGGAAAAGTATGTATACTGTATAAATTATTTTTTTTTATTTGTTTTTTTTTGAAACTATTTTTAAAAAAATAAGAGATTTCCGAAGAAAAAAGATTTTTTTCATTTAAAATATTTAAATTAGTATCATTTTTTAATTTTGAATAACTGATTATTTGAGAATCATTATCTATAAACCTTGAAAATTTTTTTTCTGATAAAAATTTACTTAAATTATCTTTTATAAAAGTATTATGCTTAAATTTATTTTTTTGATTCAAATTTATTTTTTTATTTATTAAAGAAATCAATTTAATATCTTGTTCTTGAATAGAAAAAAAAGAAATTACATCAGAACTCAATTTTTTAATTGATTTTTCAAATGATTTATTTTGATCATTTAAATTAAAATTAAATATATATTCTAAAACATTTCTATAAAATAGAAGTGTTCTATTTTTTTTTTTTATATTAAATAATATACCAACATGACAACAAAAAATAGATCGAGTCATTGCTACATATAATAAACGTATTTCTTCTGATAAATATTCTTTATAAGATATAGATAATTCATCTTGAGATGGATAAAAATCAATTGTAGATCTTAGATTATCTTTTTGATGAAAAGAACAAATATTTTTTTTAAATACAGAACATCCAAACGGAATCCAAACTATTGGAAATTCTAAACCCTTTGATTTATGTATTGTGGTAATACGTATTATTTTTTTATTACTTTCTTCTGAAAATATTTGTTGATATTTTTCATCAAATTCAGAATTATATATTTTTTTTATTAACCATTGTATTAAAGAATATTTATCATAGAATAATAAAGATTGTTCTTCTAATATTTCAATTAATTGAAATAAATTCATTAAACGTTTCTTACCATTAATTTCATCTTTTAATAAATTTGAAACTATTTCATAATCGGATATTATAGTTTTTAACATTATTGAAATTCCATTTTCATTCCATAAATTTAAATAATTAAAAAAATTACTAATTTTTTTAGACCATGCAATTTCATTTTCATTTAAATAACATATTTCATTTATACTTAATCCTATTAATCTAGTAGCTAAAGCAGTACGTAAAAAATTATTATTATCTGGATAAATAATAGCATTTAATATTAAAACTAAATCATAAGCCTCAGCAGTTTGAAAAATATTAACTATTTCTGAAATGATTTGTGTAGTGATATTAAATTTTTCTAAAGATTTTTTTATAATTAAACTTTCACTATAGTTTCTAACTAAAATAATAATATCAGAATGTTTAATTTTATTACTGATATTGTTTTTACACAAAACAATATCATTGTTATTAAAATATAAATAATTATATATATGACTGGCACAATAATCAGCTATTATTTCTTTTAAATCTATATTTTTATATTTTTTATAATCTAAATAATAAAAATTTAATGCTGATATTTTGTTATTTTTTGAATATATTTTTAATTTTTTACTTAAATTAGAAGGATATACTTTATAAAAGGGTATATCCTGAAATAAAAAAACATTTTTTTTATACATAAATAATTTATTAATAGATTCAATCATATCTTTAGAAGAACGCCAATTCTCTTTAAGAAAATATACATTTTTTATCTCTTTTTTTGCTTTTATATATACGAATATATTAGCGTCTCTAAATGAATAAATAGATTGTTTAGGATCTGCAAATAAAAACAACCCTGTATATTCTTTATTCTGATAAATATTACTCAATATTCTATATTGTCTTAAATCTGTATCTTGAAATTCATCTACAATAATCATTGGATATTTTCTTTGAATAATTTTGCCTAAATTATTTTTTTTATCTAATAAATTGTAATCTAAAATAGATAAAAGATCATCAAATCCAAATGTTCTATTAGATATTTTTTTTTGATATATTTTTTTTCTAACAAAAAAAATAGATTTTACAATTAAAATATTTTTTAATGTATATTTTTTTTTTAAAATATGATCAATTTCAGAAAAAATATGATACTGATTAAGATCAGAAAAATTTTCTTTTATTAAAGTAGAAATTTTAGTTTTAGAAAAATAAAATAAAATCGAAGGAATATTATAATCTAATGTATTTTGTTTCGCCCAAATATTAATATTTTCTATCCAAATATTTAAATTATGTAAATTATAAATACGTCTATTTAAAATTAACACATTCATTAATATATCAATCATTTTAGATGAATACTTTAGCCATGTTTTTTTAAATTTATTTATATTATTAATAATTCTAATATGATATTTTTCTATGCTTTCATAAATTAATTCTTTATTAAAAAATAAAGGTAACTCCCCATATAAATATGGCTTAATTACAGATAATAATTCTTGAGGATTTTTAAAACATTGAAAAACATTATTGCATATAGAATAATCTAAAGGATATAAAAAACGCCTCCAAAAATCCATACATGCTTGTTTTTCAATATGTTCTTCATTATTTAATATTGAATATTTAGAAGGTATTTTCAATTCAAAAAAAAATTCTGATAAAATACGTCTACAAAAGCCATGAATAGTATAAATAGATGCATGACTAATATTTATCTCTGCTAAAGATAATAATTGAAAAGCAATTTTTTTATTTCTAATTTTAGATAAAATAGTTTGATAAATTGATTCATCAAAACATTTTGTTTCATTAATACATGCTTTTCTTAACTTTCTTATACTTTTTTTTATTCGTACTAATAATTCATCTTTAGCATTTTCTGTAAAAGTTAAAACTAAAATTTCTGACACATCTAATGGAACATTAAATTTAAATAAACTACTACTTTCCCTTTGACCTAAAAGTAAACGCAAATATATAATAACAATATTATATGTTTTTCCTGTTCCTGCTGAAGCTTCAATTAAAACTCTTTTCTTTAAAGAAAGAGTAAAAGGGTTTAGATAATTAATATTCATTAAATTTAAAAATCAATAATAAATTATTTAAATTAATTATAATTTTGTATTATACATTAATAATATACAATATATTTTTTAGTACCTAATAAAATAAAAAATCCAACAATAAAATTATTATTGTTGGACTTTATCTATTAAATATTTAATTAAATTTAATCTATTTTATGTTCAATAATATCTTGATTAGATTCTAAACCAATAGAAATTTTTTTAGGTTTATCTGCTTCTGGTATTTCATAATTAAAGGATAAAGTTAATAAACCATCAGACAAATTTGCAGAATTTATTTTAATACGATGATCTAAATCAAAACTCATTGAAAAATCTCTTTTTTTTATACCTTTATGTAACCATCTTATTTGATCTTTCTTTTCAGATTCTAAATTTTTTTTAATCAATTTTTTTCCACTTATAGTCAACTTAGTATTTAATACAGAAATATCTAATTCTTTTCTTGTGTACCCTGGTACACTAATAGTTAAAAAGAATTTATTTTTATCTTTTTGTAATAAATTATAAGAAGGAGTATCAGATAAAGGTTTTTCTCCAGTTATTCTGCTAAATAATCTATCCATTTGAGCAAATCTGTCAGATAAGATATTATCATTAAGCATAGGAAATAAAGAAAAAGAAGAACGGTAAGCCATATTAAACTCCTTAAATAGTACTATGATACAATCGAATATTGGGATTATTTTTGATTTTTCAATAAAAATATATTAAATTGTTAATTTAAATTTAATTAATTAAATGAATTATGTTAAAATACTTTACTCTAAATAAAAAAATATTTCATAAAAAATGTTTGAAATCTATAAATTTGAAAAAATTATTAAAAATATAAAACATATTATATTTCGAGAAATATACAAAATATCTAAAAATACAGAAATTAATATAAAAAATCTTTTAGAAAAACAATTAAACAAATTAAATTTTGTAACTAAAAAAGAACTCAACACACATACTCAAAAAATAAAAAAAATGAAAAAAAAGATTTTTTTTATGGAAAAAAAAATAAAAAAATTGGAAAATTATCTAATTAAAAAAAAATAATATACTATTCAAATATAACTTTATCGATAGTTATTTTTTATTATCAATAACAGAATTAATAATTTTCGTTGTAGATATTGAATCTTCTAAATTAATAATTTTAACTTTTCTTCCTGCTCTAACTATTTCTTTACTTCCTGCAATATCTTCTAACTTATAATCTCCACCTTTAACTAAAATATCAGGTAAAATTTCAACAATTAAATCTTTTGGAGTATCTTCATCAAAAGCTATTACCCAATCAACAAAACTTAAAGACTTTAATACAATCATTCTTTGCATTAAAGAATTAATGGGTCTATCATTACCTTTTAAACGTTTTATAGATTCATCACTATTTACTGATACAATTAATCTATCACCTAATTTTTTTGCATTTGCCAAATATTTTACATGTCCTGAATGTAAAATATCAAAACAACCATTAGTCATTACTATTTTTTCTCCTCTTTTTCGAGCAGATTCTACTTCTTTTTTAAGAGATACTAAATTAATAATTCCAAATTTATTATTCAAATGTAAATTTAATGCTTTTTCAAATTCTTTTATAGAAACTGTAGATGTGCCTAATTTTCCAACTACTAATCCAGCTGCCAAATTAGCTAATATACAAGCATAATAAAAATCAAACTTTACAGCTAAAACAGAAGCTAAAACTGCAATAACTGTATCCCCACCTCCTGTCACATCATATACCTCTTTAGCTTTAGTTGGAAAATGAACTGGCTTTTTATCTTTTTCTAATAAAGTCATCCCCTCTTCTGAACGAGTAATTAATAATCCTTTTAAATTTAATTTTTTTAATAATTTTAAACCTTTTGATTCTATATCTAAATTATTAACGCATTTTCCAACAATTTTTTCAAATTCAGACAAATTTGGTGTTATTAATGTGGAACCATAATAAGAATTAAAATTATTACTTTTAGGATCAACTAATATAGGAATATTTTTCTTATTAGCTAATTTAATAATATCTGAAATATTTGATAATGTTCCTTTGTTATAATCTGATAAAACAATGACATCAACATCAAGAAATTTTTTAATTCGAGAATATAATAAAGAACTATTAATAATATCAAATTTTTCTTCTAAATCTATTCGAATTAATTGCTGATTATGAGATAAAATTCTTAATTTAGTAATTGTAGGATGTGTAGATAATTGGATAAAATCACATAATACATTATTTTCTTCTAATTTTTTTATTAAAATAGATGAAGCATTATCTATTCCAGTATATCCTATTAATCGAACTATAGAACCTAAAGAAGAAATATTCATTGCAACATTTGCAGCTCCACCAGGACGATCTTCTTTTTTTTTTATATTTACAATAGGTACTGGTGCCTCAACAGATATGCGATTTGTAAATCCATACCAATATCTATCTAACATAATATCACCAACAACTAAAATTTTAGCTTTTTTAAAATCAGGAAGAACTAATTTCATTTATACTCCAAAAAATAAAATAAAAAAATTTTTAATAAATAATTTTTATTTAATATTTTTACTAATTGATTTAAATTTTAAAATATTCATTACTCTATTTAATTTTTTTAAAATCTACAAATTAATCCACTATTGTTTTATAAACATTTTTTTATTGCTTAAATATGAATATTTGATCTATTAATTCTTTATATAAAATTAATTTTTAAATCAATATTAATATTTTTTATTCTAATTTATAAATATTTTATTCAAAAAAAATTCTTTTGATTTATTTTTTAATTCTTTATTAATTTTAATATTATTTTTAATAAATTTTTATAATATTTCATCTTTAACTTTTTCATCTTTTAATAAATCAATTATTACGAAATTAAAATTTATTAATAAAATATCGAAAATTTCATTAATATTTATTTTTTTTAAAAAAAACTAAATCAAATTATTTAAAAATATCCGTTAAATTGATTAACCTAAAATCTATTTTTTTTAATCTATTTTGATATATTAATAATATTTTTCTATAATTTTTATTTAAAAAGATTTTTTATATAAAATATTTTTGTGTTATATATATATAATCACTGTAACTTTATATCAATCATCATAAAATACCCTGTTCTATAATTGATTTAGATACTTTCAAAAATGAAGCAATATTAGAACCTTGTAAATAATTTACATAATTGTTTTGTTTACCATATTTTAAACAATTTTGATGAATATTAAACATAATTTCTTTTAAACGATTTTCAACTTTTTCTTTTTCCCAAAAAGAAAAAGTTGCATTTTGAGACATTTCTAAACCAGAAGTAGCAACTCCCCCTGCATTAGAAGCTTTTCCTGGAGCAAATAATATTTTTGAAGATATAAATTCTTCAACGGCTTCACTAGTAGTGGGCATATTCGCACCTTCAGCAACAACCTTTACACCATTTTTTATTAATTTTTTTGCATCTAAAATATTTAGTTCATTTTGTGTTGCACATGGTAATGCTATATCTACAGGTATATTCCAAGGCTTTTGATTTTTTAAATATACTAATCCTAATTTTTCTGAATAATCTTTAACTCTGCCATATTTTTTTTTAATTTTCTTTAAAATCTCCAATTTTTCTAATGTAAATCCATCTTTATCAAAAACAGTTCCATTTGAATCTGAAGCAGTAAGTACTTTTGCTCCTAATAAAATACATTTTTCAATAGCATATTGAGCAACATTTCCTGAACCAGAAACAGATACTTTTTTCCCCTCAATATTCATTTTGTGATATTTTAACATAGCTTGGATAAAATAAACTAAACCATAACCTGTAGATTCAGGACGAATTAAACTTCCACCAAAACTCAAACTCTTTCCCGTAAAAACACAAGAAGTATTGTTTGACAATTTTTTCATCATTCCATTCATAAAACCGATTTCTCTTTCTCCTACTCCAATATCCCCTGCAGGAACATCAGTATAAGCACCTAAATAATGAAATAACCCTATCATTAAAGATTGACAAAATCTCATAACCTCACTTTTACTTTTACCTTTAGGATTGAAATCTGATCCCCCTTTTCCTCCTCCTAATGGCAAATTAGTTAATGCATTCTTAAAAGTTTGCTCAAATCCAAGAAATTTTAAAATTGATAAATTAACTGAAGGATGAAATCTCATTCCTCCTTTATATGGGCCAAGAGATGAATTAAACTGAACACGCCAAGCACGATTAACTATAACCTCACCTAAATCATTAACCCAAGAAACACGAAATTGAATTACTCTTTCAGGTTCTACTATCCTTTCCAATAAAGAATGTTTCAAATATTTTTGATTTTTATTTAAAAAAGAAGATATTGAACTAATAAATTCAATTACAGATTGTAAAAATTCAGGCTCATATTTATAACGTTTTTTAATACAACTTAAAAATAAATCTAAATCATATCTATTATACATGGTAATCTATTTCCAATAAATTATAATTAAAATCTGTCTAAAATAGACATTTTTGTATCATGTACTATTAAATAAATTAATTTTTATCACCAATAACTAATTATTTTATATAAAAACTACACACATTTTAAAGCTATCCAATAAAAAAATCCAGAAAGAATAATAGAAACAGGTAAAGTAAATAGCCAAGCTAATAATATATTTTTAATAGTTTTATTTTGTAATCCTCCATTAAAAACCATACTTCCTGCAACTGCTGAAGATAAAAGCTGGGTAGTAGAAACAGCCATTCCTGTATAGCTAGCAAAAAATATACAAATAGCGGCTGTTAACTGTGCAGATAATCCTTGAGCGTATGTCATGTGTTTTTTTCCAATTTTTTCTCCTATAGTTACAGAAACACGACGCCATCCAAAAATAGTACCGATAGATATAGCTAAAGCAATAGATACAATAATCCATAAAGGTGCATATTCCACCGTTTTTAATAAGTTTTTTCGTAAACGACCTAAAAGTAATATATCACTCTTTTTTATTTCTGCAATACGTGTTAATTCTAAAGTAAAATCTGATAAACATATTAAAGATCTTCTAATTTGATAACGTTGTTCTAAGTTAAGAGAATAGTAATTTTTAATACTAGATAACATTAAAGATGTTTTGTTTAAAATATCAACTGGATACATGTAATCACAATAAAATTCTTTATTTAAAACTTTAAATTTATTTTGTTTATCATTTTTTTTTATTAAATATAATATATCTTCTTTATGAATTTTAGAATAATTTTGCAAATATTTAATTGTATTATGTGTTTGTACTATATCATCATTAGTAGCATTCATATTTAATAAAAAACCAGTAGGGGCAAGACATATTAATACTAACATGATTAATCCAATACCTTTTTGTCCATCATTAGATCCATGTGAAAAACTAACACCTATAGAAGATAAAATTAATGCTATTCTAGTCCAAAATGGAGGATTTTTTTTTCCGTATCTTTTTTCTTGTTCATAAGGTGTTAAATGAATATTTAACTTTTTTATAGTTTTTTTTTTAACAAGGTATAAAAAAAAGACAAGTAATCCAGAAATCAAAAAACCTATAGGAGGAGAAAAAAATAAAGAAAAACAAATTTCTGTCATTTTTGGAATATTTAAAGCTTCCAAAATAGAAGTATTTCTTAATAAAGCATTACTTAAACATACTCCGATAATAGAACCAATCAATGTATGAGAACTGGATGCTGGTAAACCAAAATACCAAGTTGTTAAATTCCAAATAATAGCAGACAACAACATAGAAAATATCATTGCTAATTTATGATAAAAAGATGTAATATTTAATAGTAAATTAGTTGGTATTAAATATACAATAGTATAAGCAACACTTAATCCTCCAAAAATAACACCAAAAAAATTAAAAATAGCAGAAAGAAAAACAGCAAACTTTTCTTTTATAGCTCTAGTATATATTACTGTTGCTACAGCATTTGCTGTATCATGAAATCCGTTAATAACTTCATATAAAATTGAAAAAAGAAGTGCTAATACTAATAAAAACATAGTGTAGAAATCTAACTCATTAAATAAATGAAACATAATATTTAATCCAATTAATTATTTAAAATAAAAAAACAAAAATTTTCTTAAATACCTATTTTCTACACAAAGACAATTATAATAATTTATCGTATATTTATAGGTTAACTTTATTATTTTTTTTCACTATTTTAGTTTGTCGAAAATATTTTCATTAACTTTCCTATTATTTTTTTAATATATAAATGACAATTTCAATATTAAAATACTGACATATCAAATTTTAAAGAATCTTACCTTTAATAATAATTTTTTAAAATAAACATCATTTTATTATGTCTTTTTTAATTGATCACGTAAATAAATATCCAAAAATTCACATCATAAAAAAATACTAATTTAAAAAATTTAATATTATTTACAAAAGTATTTATATATCAAAATACATAATAATACCAATTATATTATAATTTGACATCATATTATTTTTTGTAATAGTAAAATATATCTATATTTTCTATGAAAAAATTTATAATATTTTCTCTTTATAAAATATATTCCAATTAATCTTTTTTTTAAAAAAAATCTTAAGATATTTAAAAATTATTATTTTAGAACCTTAATCACTATTTAAGGTATAAAATATTAAATTATTTTTAATTATTTAATTAAGGAAATATCTATGTCAAATAATTCAAAATTATTAAATCAAATAAAAAAAAAAAATATATATTTCCCATTAAAATGGAGAATATTTTTAGGAATTTTTTTAGGGTATGCTGGGTATTATTTAGTCAGAAAAAATTTTGTATTAGCCATGCCATATTTAATTGAAAATGGATTTAACAAAGGAGAATTAGGATTTGCTTTATCCGGTATATCTATTGCATATGGTATTTCAAAATTTATTATGGGAATTATTTCAGATAGATCAAATCCAAAAATTTTTTTATCTCTGGGACTTATTTTGTCTGCCTCTGTTATGCTTATTCTAGGTTTTATACCATGGACAACATCTAATATTTTTCTAATTTTTATTTTTCTTTTTATTTTAGGATGGTTTCAAGGTATGGGTTGGCCACCTTGTGGCAAAACAATAGTACATTGGTGGTCAAAAGAAGAAAGAGGAACTATTATCTCTATATGGAATTGTTCTCACAATATAGGAGGTGGAATTCCACCTATATTGTTCATATATGGCATGTTATGGTTTAATAATTGGAAATCTGCTTTTTATATGCCAGCATTCTTAGCTATTTTTATTTCTTTTATTGTATTTTGGTTGATGCTTGATATTCCAAAATCACATACTTTACCAGAAATGAAAAAAAAATATTTTAATTACAAAAATCATATCAATAAATCAAAAAATCCAACAAATAAAAAAAAAATTTTTATAAAATATATTTTATATAACAAAAAATTATGGATGATTGCAATTGCTAATATTTTTATATACTTAATCAGATATGGCATTTTAGATTGGTCTCCAACATATTTATATGAAATAAAATCTTTTAACTTAGATCAATCATCTTGGACATATTTTTTATATGAATATGCAGGAATACCAGGAACTCTTTTATGTGGATGGTTATCAGACCATATGTTTAAAGGTAATAGAGGAGCAACAGGATTATGTTTTATGTTATTGGTTACAATAATTATATTAATATTTTGGATAAATCCACCAGGAAATATTTATATAGATATTATTTGTATGATTAGTATAGGATTTTTGATATATGGTCCAGTTATGTTAATTGGATTATATGCAATTGAATTAGTACCAAAACATGCTGCAGGAACTGCTGCAGGATTTACTGGATTATTTGGCTATCTTGGAGGATCTGTAGCAGCAAGTGCAATTGTTGGATATACCGTACAATATTTTAATTGGAATGGAGGTTTTATACTTATGATTGCAGGAGGAATAGTTTCTATTATTTTACTATTTTTAGTTATGAAACAAGAAAAAAATATTTAAAATAGATACACTCAATTTACTAAAATAGTATTTTAGTACTAAAATTAGGAGTTTAACAGTGATAAAAAAAACCCTATCTCAAAATGTTGAGTTGTTGAGAATTAAAGATGTATTACGATGGACAATAACTCAATTTAATAGATCTAAAATTTTTTATGGACATGGTACAGATAATGCATGGGATGAAGCATTACAATTAATTTTATCCTTATTATTTTTACCCTTAAATATTCCTGAATATATGCTTAATGCTTATTTAACGTTAAACGAACGCAAATTAATTTTTAAAAAAATTAAAAAAAGAATAAAAAATAGAATTCCTGTACCTTATCTAATCAATAAATCTTGGTTTTGTAATCACGAATTTTACGTTGATCGCCGTGTACATATTCCTCGTTCTTCTATTTCTATATTAATTGATAATAAATTTCAAGGCATATTAAAAAATGAACCAAAAAAAATATTAGATCTTTGCACAGGAAGTGGATGTATTGCAATTTCTTGCGCTTATACTTTTTTTCAATCTAATATTGATGCTTCTGATATATCTCTTGATGCGTTAAAAGTGGTTAAAAAAAATTTAAAAAAACATAATTTATTAAATTCTATTCGAATGATTCATTCAAATCTATTTTCTAATATTAAAAATTATAAATATGACTTAATCATTAGCAATCCTCCATATGTAAGCAAAAAAAAAATGAAATTATTACCACTTGAATATCATGCTGAACCAAAATTATCCTTAATTGGAGGTGGAAAAGATGGATTAAATATAATTATTAAAATATTAAAATCATCTTGCTTTTTTCTAGAAGACAATGGAATACTTATATGTGAAACTGGATACAATAAAGAAAAAATAATGAAAATGTATTCAAAAATACCTTTAATTTGGTTTGAAATAGAAAATAAAGAAAGTAATATTTTCATGATAACTAAAGAAGAATTAATAAAAAATCAAAAGTATTTTTTTTAAAAAAAAATTATTGGAGAAAAAAATGCCTGGAAATTCTATAGGAAAAATGTTTCAAGTTACAACATTTGGAGAATCTCATGGTCTTGAATTAGGATGTATTATTGATGGTATGCCCCCTGGTATGAAATTATCTGAGAAAGATATACAATATGATCTAAATAAAAGAATTCCAGGAAAAAATAAATTTGTTTCACAAAGATTAGAATTAGATAAAGTTAAAATTTTATCAGGAGTATTCAATGGTATTACAACTGGAACTCCTATTGGATTATCTATAAAAAATATAGATCATAAAACAAAAGATTACGAAACAATTAAAGATATATATCGTCCAGGACATGCAGATTTTACATATGAAAAAAAATATGGAATTCGAGACTATAGAGGTGGAGGAAGGGCATCAGCTAGAGAAACAGTAATGCGTGTAGCTGCCGGATCTGTTGCAAAAAAATATCTTAAAGAAACATCAGGAATTAAAATACGTGGTTATTTAAGTCAAATAGGAAATATTAAATGTAAATTAAAAAATTGGGACTTTATAAAAAAAAATCCGTTTTTTTGTGCTGATCATACAAAAATTAAACAAATTAATAATCTTTTAAATACTTTAATTAAAGAAGGAGATTCTATTGGTTCAAAAGTTACAGCTATTGTAGAAAATGTTCCAATAGGACTAGGAGAACCTGTTTTTGATAAATTAAATGCAAATATTGCATATGCCTTGATGAGTATCAATGCAGTAAAAGCAATTGAAATAGGAGATGGAGTTAATGTTGTTAAAAAAAAAGGCAGTAAAAATCGAGATACATTAAATATTAATAATGTTTTTCATAGCAATTATTCAGGAGGAATACTTGGAGGCATTAGCACTGGTCAACCAATAATCGTACATACTAGTTTTAAACCCACTTCTAGTATTAAAAAATCAATCAATACTATTAATACAAAAGGAGAAAAAATTAAAATATCCGTAACAGGTCGCCATGATCCTTGTATTGGAATACGCGCAATTCCTATTGTAGAATCTATGATAGCTATAATCATTATGGATCATTTTTTACGTTATCGTGCACAATGTATCAAAATATAAAAAAATTTTGTCAAAAAAAATGAAAATTTATTTAGTTGGTGGTGCAATTAGAAATAAATTATTAAATTTACCAATAACTGACAGAGATTGGGTAGTAGTTGGCTCAAATCAAAAAGAATTAATTAATCTCGGATTTCAACAAGTTGGTAAAAGTTTTCCTGTATTTATTCATCCTATTACAAAAGAAGAATATGCATTAGCTAGAAAAGAAAAAAAAAATGGAATAGGATACACTGGATTTTCTTGTCAAATTTCTTCAAATATTAAAATTGAAGAAGACTTATTTAGAAGAGATTTAACTATCAATGCTATTGCTCAATCAATAGATGGGAAAATTATTGATCCATACAATGGTATAAATGATATAAAAAAAAGAATATTACGTCATATATCTTCTAAATTTATTGAAGATCCTTTAAGATTACTCCGAGTTGCACGTTTTGCAGCAATGCTTTTTAAAAAAAAATTTACTATTGCTCATGAAACAATTAATCTAATGCGTAAAATAGTTTTAAATAAAGAATTAAGTACTATTCCTGCAGAAAGAATATGGAAAGAAACAGAAAAAGCATTAAATTCACCTGCTCCAGAAATTTTTTTTATAACATTAAAAAAATGCGGAGCATTAAAGATTTTATTTCCAGAAATACATCAATTGTTTAAAATTCCTTACTTAAAAAAAGATCATCAAGTAATGAACTTCGGAGAACATTCTTTATTAACATTAAAAATTACTTCATCTTTAACAAAAAAAATTAGTGTAAGATTTGCAGCACTTTGTCATGATATTACTTGTTATTTAGATTTTAAAAAAAAAGAAAATAATTATAGGAACAAAACTATTTTGATTGAAAAAATGTGTCAAAGATTAAGAATTCCAAAAAAAATAAAAAAAATAACTAAATTAATTTCTTTTTTTCATGAAAAAATACATGTAATTGATCAATTAAATGTAAAAAAATTAATTCAGTTATTAAATCATATAGATTGTTGGAGAAAACCAGAACATATTCAATATTTGTGTATTATCTGTTATGCAGATAAACATAATAAGATTATAAATAATCCTTATATATATAAAAAAAATAAATTTCTATTAGAAGCATATAATATATGTAAAACAATTACATCAAAAAAAGTCAAAATTAAAAATTTGAATGGAATTGAAATTTTTAATAAAATTCTTAAAAAAAGAACTAATATACTTTCTATTTGGAAAAAAAATAAAAATTTTTAAAAAACCATATTTCTTGATCTTTCAATCATAATACCTACATATTTCGTGTTTAACATAATACCTGATTTAAATATTTCAATTCGGACCCAAGAAGTTTTAAATTTTTTTAAAATCATTTTTGCTATTTCTTGAGCGACAGATTCAATAAGTAAAAATTTTTTATTTTCAACAAAATTTATTACAGTTTTTGTCACTACTTCATAATCTAAGCAATCTTTGATATTTATACTTTGTAATGCTTTTGAAATATCTGTTTTCATTTTTATATTAATAATTAATTTTTGTCTATTTTTTTTTTCCCAATCATGAATGCCAATAATTGTGAATACTGTTAATTTTTTAATTATAATTACATCCATAAGATATTTCCTTTAAAATAAAAAAAATCAAAATTTTTATGCATTAAATATTTAAATCTTCTATAGACCAACGATTTTTAACGAAAATATTCATATCCTTATCACTAATAAAACCATTTTCTAAATAAATCATTCCGGCATATGCAATCATAGCAGCATTATCTGTACAAAATTCAATCCGAGGATAAAAAACTTCACTTCCAATTTTATACATTTCTTTTTTCATTCTAATTCTTAATTGTTTATTTGAACTGACTCCACCAACTAATACTAATTGTCTTATACCTGTTTTTTGTAAAGCACGTTTAGATTTAATAATCAAAATATCAACAACTGCATCTTCAAATGCATAAGCAATATCAGCTTGCATTTGTTTATTAATATTACTTGAATGAATAATATTAGAAACAAATGTTTTTAAACCAGAAAAACTAAAATTAAAATTTTTTTTATTTCTCATTGGTCTAGGAAAAACAAATTTTCCTCTATTTCCATTTTTAGCTATTTTTTCTATAGCAGGACCACCCGGATAGCCTAATCCCAATAATTTTCCTATTTTATCAAATGCTTCTCCTGCAGAATCATCAACAGACTCTCCTAATATTTTATATTTTCCAATTTTAATAGCATGAATTAATTGTGTATGGCCTCCAGAAACTAATAAAGCTATAAATGGAAATTTAGGATAATTATCTTCTAAAAAAATTGATAATAAATGTCCTTCTATATGATTTATTGGAATTAATGGAACATTCCATGAAAATGATAAAGCAGCACTAATAGTTGCTCCAACTAATAATGATCCAATTAATCCAGGACCAGCAGTATATGCTATAGCATGAATATCTTTTTTGTTTTTTATTCCTGATTCACAAAAAGCTTGATTTAATATAGGAATAATTTTCCTAATATGATCTCTGGATGCAAGTTCAGGTACTATACCACCATAAATAGCATGTAATTTTGTTTGACTATATACTTGATTCGATAATAAACCTTTTTTATTATTATAGATAGCAACTCCAGTTTCATCACAAGATGTTTCTATACCTAATAAAGAGAAATCTTTATTCATATTTTTTTATAAAAAATAATATTTTATATATAAATCTTATATCACTTTTTTGCATAAAATTTTAAAATAGATTATCATATATTGTATATAAATAAACAACAATTTTAAATATGAGTATCTTAAAATGCCAATAGTAAAAATACGAGAAAATGAATCTTTTGATATAGCACTTCGTAGATTTAAAAGATCTTGTGAAAAAGCTGGGATCTTAGCAGAAGTTAGAAAACGTGAATTTTATGAAAAACCAACTACAATAAGAAAAAGAGAAAAAGCGTCTGCTATTAAAAGACTAGCAAAAAAAATAGCAAGAGAAAATGCAAAAAATACTAAATTTTATTAATTAAAAACTCTAAAAAAAATCATTCAATTATTATATTATGTTTAATTAACTTTAAATCCTATGTATAGGAAAATTCCGAGCTCGTTTATTAATAATTTATTATCAAAAATCGATATCTTAGAAATAATTAGCAAAGAAATAAAATTAAAAAAAATTGGGAAAAATTTTTATGCATCTTGTCCCTTTCACGATGAAAAAACTCCTTCTTTCATAGTAAATCATCAACAACAATACTATTATTGTTTTGGATGTGGAATTAGTGGTAATATAATTGATTTCATGATGAGTTTTAATAAACTAAATTTCGTTGAAACTATTCAAGAATTATCTTGTTATTGTGGATTAAAAATTCCATTCCAAAAAGAAATATTTAAATTAGACGATAAAAATCAAAAAAAAAAAATATATTTTAAAGTGATGGAAAAAATAAAAAAAAATTATCAAAAATCTTTGTATAGTGAAATTGGATATAATGCAAGATATTTTTTAAAAAAACGTGGTTTAAATAAAAAAATAATTGATTATTATTCAATAGGTTTTGCACCAAATCAAATAGATTATTTTAAAAAAGATTTTTCAAAAAACGAACTTCAAATAATACAAGAATTAGGAATTGTCACATATCAAAAAAACAGCATATATTATCTGTTTTATAATAGAATTATTTTCCCGATACATAATGAAAAAGGAAATGTTATTGGATTTGGTGGTAGAACAATCAATCAAACTAATCCAAAATATATTAATTCAAAAGAAACAAAATTGTTTCACAAAAATCAAAATCTTTACGGACTTTATGAATTAACCAAAAAAAATAAAAAAATTGATCAAATACTTTTAGTAGAAGGATATATGGATGTTATTACTCTTGTACAATTTGGAATTAAAAATGTAGTTGCATTATTAGGAACAGCAATTAATGCTTATCACATTAAATTACTTTTCAAAATTACAAGAACTATTATTTTTTGTTATGATGGAGACTCTGCTGGACAAAAAACAGCATGGAAATCATTAAATATTATACTTCCTTTTTTAAAAGATAAATATATAGTAAAATTCATTTTTTTACCAAAAAATGAAGATCCTGACTCAATCATTAGAAATGAAGGGAAAAAAAAATTTGAAAATAGAATAAATAATGCAATTCCTTTAAGTAGTTTTTTAATTAAAAAACTACTTAAGAATACTTATATAGGTGACATAGAAGGTAAAGCAAAATTTACTTCATTAATAATTCCTTTAATACAAAAAATACCTGGAAAAAATTTACGTTTATTTTTAATTAAAAAAATATCATATTTAGTTAATATGATAGATATCTCAACGATATTAAATCTTGTAAATAATAAAAATATAAAAAAAATAAATTATAATACAGTTAATATTAAACCAACAACAATGCGTATTTTGATTAATTTATTAATCAAAAATCCAAAATTTGTAAATTTGATTTTTGATTATGATCAAAAAATTGAAAAATATAATTATCCAGGATTAAAACTATTTTTAGAATTAATAAAAATTTGTAAAAAATACCCTCAAATTAATACTCATCAAATATTAGAAATATATAGAAATACAAAATACAAAAGACAACTAGAAAAATTACTCATATGGAATATTCCTATAGATAATAAAAAAAACAAAAAAATATTTCAAGATGCTTTAAAACATTTATATTACATACTTTTAAATAAAAAAATTGAACTCTTAATTTATAAAGAAAAAACAACAGGACTAAATAAAGAAGAAAAAAACCAAGTTTGTTTACTTACTTTAGAAAAAAAAAATATTAAAACAAAAAAAAATAATTAATAAAATCTTTATTTTTTTTTTTAAAAATTATTTCATGATATATAATATGATTAAATACATTAGAAAATTATCAATAAATATCAAAATATTAATTGATCAATTATATTTAATAAGTTAAAAAAATAAATATTATACATATCTGGATATTTTTATGGAGCATAAGCCACAATCACAATTAAAAATATTAGTTACTAAAGGGAAGGAAAAAGGATATCTTACATATTCTGAAGTAAATGATCATTTACCTGAAGATATTGTAGATTCTGATCAAATTGAAGATATCATTCAAATGATTAATGATATGGGAATTCAAGTTATGGAAAAAACTCCTGATGCTGATGATTTAATTTTAGCAGAAACTACTGCTCATACAACTGATGAAGATACTGTAGAGGAAACTGCTCAAGTTCTATCTAATGTTGAAACAGAAATAGGAAGAACAACAGATCCAGTTAGAATGTATATGAGAGAAATGGGTACAGTAGAATTATTAACAAGAGAAGGCGAAATAAATATAGCTAAAAGAATAGAAGAAGGCATTAATCAAGTGCAATCTTCTGTAGCAGAATATCCAAAAGCTATATCCTATTTATTAGAACAATATAAACGTGTAAAAAAAGGAAAAATACGCTTATCAGATATCATTATTGGATTTATTGATCCTAATGAAGAAAATTCTAATACACCTATAACACATATAGGTTCAATATTACCAAAAGATGCATTAAATGATGTTAATCAGAATGATAACGATGAACATAATATTGATCCAGAAATAGCACAAAAAAAATTTTTAGAACTTAAAAAACAATATAAAAAAACAAGAAAAAAAATTAAAAAAAATGGAAGAAATCATGTTACATCTATTATTGAAATAGAACAATTATCTGAAATATTCAAACAATTTAAATTAGTTCCTAAACAATTTGATTACCTAGTTTCAAATATGCGTCATATGATGAATCGTGTAAGAATTCAAGAAAGAATTATCATGAAATTATGTACTGAAAAGTGTAATATGCCTAAAAATAATTTTATAAAATTATTTTTAGGAAATGAAACAAGTTATCAATGGTTATTAACTGCAAAGAACATGAAAAAAACATGGTCTAATCAATTAATATATATCGAAAAAGATATACAACGTTCTTTACAAAAACTTCAGCAAATTGAAAAAGAAACTGGACTTAGCATTGAACATGTCAAAGATATTAACCGTCGTATGTCTATCGGAGAAGCAAAAGCAAGACGTGCAAAAAAAGAAATGGTTGAAGCAAATTTAAGATTAGTAATTTCTATTGCAAAAAAATATACCAACAGAGGATTACAATTTCTAGATCTTATACAAGAAGGAAACATCGGATTAATGAAAGCAGTGGATAAATTTGAATATCGAAGAGGATATAAATTTTCAACTTATGCTACTTGGTGGATACGTCAAGCAATTACAAGATCTATTGCAGATCAAGCTAGAACAATAAGAATTCCTGTACATATGATTGAAACTATTAATAAATTAAATCGAATTTCAAGACAAATGTTACAAGAAATAGGCAGAGAACCTTATCCAGAAGAATTAGCAGAAAGAATGTTAATACCTGAAGAAAAAATTAGAAAAGTTTTAAAAATAGCTAAAGAACCTATATCTATGGAAACTCCAATAGGAGACGACGAAGATTCTCATCTTGGTGATTTTATAGAAGATACTACACTAGATTTACCTTTGGATTCAGCAACTTCGGAAAGTTTAAAAAACGCCACAAATGAAGTTTTATCTGGACTAACTAGTAGAGAAGCAAAAGTTTTAAGAATGCGCTTTGGAATCGATATGAATACGGATCATACTTTAGAAGAAGTAGGTAAACAATTTGATGTAACGCGTGAAAGAATTAGACAAATAGAAGCAAAAGCATTACGAAAATTAAGACATCCAAGTAGATCAGAATTATTACGAAGTTTTTTAGATGATTAAAAAATATCAATAGATCAATACAATATATTTAAATAAAATTTACACTAATAAAAAAGGAAAAAATAAATTAAAAAAAAACATATTATTTTAATAGATGGTTCTTTTTATCTTTATCGTGCTTTTTATGCATTTCCAAAACTAACAAATAGTTTTGGTGATCCAAGTGGTGCTATTTACGGCGTATTAAAAATGTTAAATAGTTTAATAAAAAAATATAAATCAGAAAATTTAATATTAGTATTTGATGCAAAAGGAAAAAAATTTAGAAATAAATTATTTTCAAAATATAAAGCACATAGACCACCAATGCCACAAGATTTATCAAAACAAATATTACCGTTATATAAAATTTTATATTATTTAGGATATCCAATTTTTATCATTCCTAATGTCGAAGCAGACGATGTTATTGGTACAATATCAAATCAATTTTCTAATAAAAAATATTCTGTTTATATTAGTACAGGAGATAAAGATATGGAACAATTGATCAATAATAATATAAAAATTATTAACACTATAACAAAAAACATCATAGATTTTAAAATAATTATGAATAAATATGGTATTCAACCAAAATTAATCATTGATTTAATTGCTTTAATGGGAGATAAAACAGATGGAATACCAGGAGTTTGTGGTATAGGGAAAAAAACTGCATTAAATTTAATACAAAAAATTGGCAATATTAATACTATATATAATAATTTAATAAAAATTAAACAATTAAATTTTTATCATTCAGATATAATTATTCAAAAACTATTAAAAAATAAAAATAATGCCTTTTTATCTTATCAACTTGCAAAAATTAAAACTAATTTAAATATAAAAATTAAATATAAAAAATTAAAAAAAAGAAAGACAAATCAAAAAAAATTATTGAATCTACTTAATTATTATAAAATTAAAAACTTTTTTAAATGACTTTTAATTCCAATTTTTATATTTTAAAATTTAAAAATAAGAAATATGAAATCATTATCCAATAATAATTTTCAATTTATTTTAAATAAATTTGATTTAGAATCATTATTAAAAAAATTAAAAAGAACTAATTATTTATCCTTTTATATAGAAGTAGAATTATTAAATATAGAAAAATTTTTAATACACGGATTTTCATTTTCTATCCATCCAAATCAAACTTTTTATATCCCTATTAAATCAAAAACAAATAATATAAATCAAATTAAATTAAGTGAAATATTACTAGCTATAAAACCTATTTTAGAAAATAAAAATATTAAAAAAATAGGACAAAATTTAAAATTTTTTTATAATATTATGAGAAAATATAATATTTATATAAATAACATGGCATTTGATACTATGTTAGAATCTTATGTTTTAAATAGTGTTTCCTCTTTTAAAAAACATGACTTATACAGTTTAGTAGATCAATATTTAAATATCAAAAAGAAAAAATATAGTGTTGTTAAATACTATATAAAAAAAGAAGAATTCAAAAAAAATAAATATCGAGAAATAAAAAAAAATCAATTTCTTTATACAAATAAAGAAGCACAAATCATATTATCTTTACATCATTTCTTCTGGAAAAAAATCAAAAAAAATAAAAAAATAAAATGGATTTTTGAAAAAATAGAAATGCCATTAATTAAAGTATTAGCTAGAATGGAAAATAGAGGTATATTAATTAACTCAGAAAAACTACTAAAACAATCACTAAAAATTAATATACGAATAAAAAAAATTATAAAAGAAACTTATAAGAAAACTGGAATTAAATTCAATCTAGGATCTACAAAAGAATTACAATATATTCTATTTAATAAACTTAAATTACCAATTATCCAAAAAACTTCAAAAGGAGTTCCCTCAACTAATGAAGAAGTACTAGAAAAACTTTCAAATATGCATTATCTACCAAATATTATATTAGAATATCGAAAATTATCTAAATTAAAATCTACTTATATAGATAAGTTACCATTAATGATAAATCCAAAAACAAACAGAATTCATACTTCATATTATCAAGCAGTAACAACTACTGGCAGACTATCATCTAGAAATCCAAATTTACAAAATATTCCTGTTAAAACAAAAGAAGGAAGAAAAATTAGAAAAGCTTTTATAGCACAAAAAGGATATAAAATATTATCTGCAGATTATTCTCAAATAGAACTTCGAATTATGGCACATTTATCAAATGATGAAAAATTAATTGAATCTTTTAAAAATAATCAAGATATTCATAAAATAACAGCATCTGAGATATTTGAAACTACGCTTGATAAAGTAACTCAAGAACAAAGAAATAGTGCAAAAACTATTAACTTTGGTTTAATATATGGCATGAGCACATTTGGATTGTATCGTCAATTAGATATTACTCATAAACAAGCACAAAATTATATCAATAAATATTTCAAAAAATATCAAGGTGTATTAGAATACATGACATATATAAAAAAAAGAGCATCAAAAAAAGGATATGTAGAAACAATACAAGGAAGAAGATTATATTTACCTTTTATAAATTCTCATAACAAAACCAAAAGACAATCTTCAGAAAGAGAAGCTATAAATGCTCCATTACAAGGAACTGCAGCAGATATTATTAAAAAAGCAATGATCATATTAGATCATTTTTTTAAAAAAAATAATCTTCATTCATATATGTTATTACAAGTACATGATGAATTAATATTCGAAATTAAAGAATCAGAGTTGATTCAATCGAAAGAAACAATTAAAGAAATAATGGAAAACATAATTCAATTAAATATACCATTAAAAGTAGATATTGGTATTGGTGATAACTGGGGAGAAACACATAATATTTAATAACTTTAAATATGTTTCCTTTTATTATTATTATTTATTTTTAATAAATTTTACCATTTCTGATGCATATCCTATATAATTAAAAGGAGTAATTTTTTTTAATCTAGCTTTTTCATATTTTGGTAATTGTAAACTATCAATAAATTTCATTATTTTTTTTCTTGTAATTTTTTTACCTTGAGAAAAATATCTTAATTTTTCATAAGATCCATCAATACTGTAACGACGCATAACTGTTTGTATTGGTTCTGCTAAAACTTGCCAATTTACATTTAACGCATTATAAATACTTTTTTTATTGACTGTAATTTTTTTTAATCCTTTTAATAAGGATTTGTAAGCAATTAAACAATATCCCATAGAAACTCCTATATTGCGTAATATAGTAGAATCAGTTAGATCTCTTTGCCAACGAGAAATAGGCAATTTATTAGCCATATAGATTAAAAAAGAATTAGCTAAACCAAGATTTCCTTCTGAATTTTCAAAATAAATAGGATTTATTTTATGTGGCATAGTAGACGAACCAATTTCATTCTTTGTACATTTTTGTATAAAATAATCACACGAAATATATCCCCAAATATCTTGATTAAAATTTATTAAAATAGTATTAAATCTAGATATACAATGAAATAATTCAGAAATGTAATCATGAGGTTCTATTTGTGTAGTGTAAGGATTCCACTTTAATCCAAAACTCATGACAAATTTTTTACATAAAATATTCCAATCTATATTTGGATATGCCGCATAATGAGCATTGTAATTTCCAACAGCGCCATTAAATTTTCCTAATATTTCAACATTTTTCAATTGTTTATATTGTCTATACATTCTAAAAACAAAATTTGCAAATTCTTTACCTAAAGTTGATGAACTTGCAGGTTGTCCATGAGTTTTAGACAATAATGGTATATACTGATATTGATATGCCATTTTTTTAATTTGATCAATAATTTTTTTCCAATATATAATTAAAACTTGTTTCCTACATTTTTTTAACATTAAAGAATATGCAAGATTATTAATATCTTCAGAAGTGCATGCAAAATGTATAAATTCGCAATTAATTTTTAAATTAGGAATTAACTGAATCTTTTCTTTTAAAAAAAATTCTATAGATTTTGTATCGTGATTTATTTTTTTTTCAATTTCTTTAATTCTTCTAAAATCATCTTGATTAAAATTTATGATGATATCATCAAGTAATTTATTCTCTATTTCTGAAAATTTTTCAATTTCTTTAATTTGTAAACAATTTGATAACCATTTTAACCAAAATATTTCAATTTTTATTCTAAAACGAAAATATGAAAATTCACTGAAAATTGATCTCAAAGAAATAACATCATCATGATATCTACCGTCAATCGGAGATAAAGCAATAAATTTCATTTCAATTTATCCATAATAATTAAATATTTAATATTAAATTTAATTATACTTAATTTAACCATTAATAATATTATTTTTAATATAATTCTTATATATTATTTTTTCAATTATTCCACCACCTAAGCATATAAGATCTTGATAAAATACAGCAGATTGTCCAGGAGTAATAAAAGGAACAGGATTAAATAATGTCACTTTCATTTTGTTATGTGAATTTGAATTAGATATTAAACAAGGCAAATCTCTTTGTCTATAACGAATTTTGACACTAATCTTCTTTTTTAAATAAAAATCAATTGGATTAATCCAATTGATTTTTTTAATAAAAAATCCACAAGCCATATAAAAAATATCATTAGGCTCTTGTGTAACAATTAAAATATTTTTTTTAAAATCTTTATCTAAAACATACCATGGCTTATTATTTTTATTTTTTCTTCCTCCAATACCTAAACCTTTTCTTTGACCTAAAGTATAAAACATTATACCAATATGTTTACCTACTACTAATCCATTAGTATCAATAATTAATCCAGGTTTTTGAGGAATATATTCTACCAAAAATTTTTTAAAATTTCGTTTCCCTATAAAACAAATACCTACAGAATTTTTTTTATTAGCAGTAATTAATCCTAATTTACTAGCAATTTTTCTAACTTGAAATTTAGTTAAATTTCCAATTGGAAATATACTTTTTTTTAATTGATATTGATTTAAAGAATATAAAAAATAACTTTGATCTTTTTTAATATCTAAACTACGCATTAAATAATAAGCATCGTTAACAATTAATTTATTTACATAATGTCCAGTTGCAATATAATCTGCTTTTAAATAATCTAAAGCATATTCTAAAAATATTTTAAATTTAATTTTTTTGTTACATAACACATCAGGATTTGGTGTAAAACCCATGTTTAAATCATCTAAAAAATATTGAAATACATAATTCCAATATTCATAAGAAAAATTGACTGTATATAATTTAATATTTAAAAATTGACATATAGTATAAGCATCTTTGAAATCAATTGTTGAATGACAGTATTTATTTGTATCATCTTCTTCCCAATTTTTCATAAAAACACCTACAACATCATATCCTTTTTTTTTTAATA